>JBAYCO010000126.1:0-9141 GCA_041668685.1 Victivallaceae bacterium
CAAGCGTCTCGCTTGAGTCATGAACGGACAGACGTTAACTGGCCACCGACACAACCGGGACGGTTGTGCTACTATCACGTAAAGCAGCACATTCAGCCTCAGGAAAAGACTGAGCCATTACCCCCAACGCCATTTTTTATCATTAAATTCCTGTTTTGGTATTGACAATTTCCAAAATGCGCAGTATTATACATATACACGCATGTATACATACGGAAATTATTATGATAACAGACAATAAAATATTCAAGCTGGAATGGAGCGGCAATTCCCCCCGTTATGAGCAACTGCGCAAACACTATGCCGAACTTATAGAAAATGAAACTATCGCCGGCGGCGAAAAAATACCTTCCGTTTATGATCTTGCGAAAATCACCGGAGTAAGCAATATCACAATACGAAGGGTTTTTAAGGAATTGACCGATACCGGCTATCTGGAAAGCAGAAGTACCGGTACTTATGTGTCTGATAAATACTTGTTTTCACATTTTAAGCCGTTAAAAAGAAAAAATAATATCGGTATCTTATTTCCCACTCAATTAGACCATACCAACAAACTTGAACAGAGAAATTCTCCCTGGACATGGGAAATACTATCGGTCATTCAGAGAATTTTATCTCAAGACGGCTATATCTGTTCTCTGTTGACGGTCAACAGCGACGATGTAAAAAAAGGCATTGACCCCAGCGATTTCGCGTCCATGGCCGGATACATATCTTTCCCTGACAATATAAACGGAGAAGTTATGCACTTCCTTGATAATCTGGGTAAGCCTTTTGTGATGATAGACAGATGGAACAAGGAAATCACCCGCAATTACATTTCCTGCGATTATATTGACCAGGGCAGAAAAGCTGCGGAGATATTAACTGCAAGCGGTTTTAAACGCTTCATAACTATGGATGATCGAGGTTTTTTAAGCTATGCTTCTTATGAAAAACAAAAAGGCTTCGTCGAGACGCTCCTGAAACACCATTTCAAGCTTGCAGACGTTACCGTAATTCCGCAAATTGCCGATTATCAGGATGAAAAGATTACTGAATTGATCAAACGGAACGGAAAATCAGGAATTTTCGTTTTGAATGATTTTATTGGTGTTAATATGTATTATCTGGTGTTGAAACACGGTATCAATATACCCGATAACGTTGCTATAATCGGCAGCAGCGGCGGTGAGATCAGAAAACTTTCTAATGTCCAGTTGTCTACGGTAAGACAACCCGTAGAAGATATCGGCAAAACGGCGGCGAATATGATAGTTAAAATGATAACTGAAAAAATTGAATATTTCGAAGGAATTAAACTTCCTGCCTGCTTCATGGAAGGAAGTACAACTCCTTTGCGATCGTATAAAAGACAACTGAAACAAGGAGCCGAGATTGAATATGCCGAAACTCGATGAAAACAGCCGGCCTGGTAACTGTTTAGCTCACAAAAGTTGAGGGGCAAATAAGACAAATGAAGGCGTTTTACTGGGAAAAGCAACAGGAATTTTGAAATTGAGAACAAATGATCCCCCAACAACGTTTTTTCTGGCTATAGCAACTTTATCAAACTCTAAATGAATACAAAATTTGACAGAGTAAAAAAAAGAATAATGGAACAAAAATCATGTCTAATATGGAAATGCAGTCTTTTTATCAGGGTAAAAAAGTAAATACCAAGGAAGAACTTTCCGCATACAGTGGGGTATCCGCTGTTAATGTTATTGTCAGAGAAGACTGCCGAAAAGTTTTTGAAGTAAATCACGCTCAAATGAAAGCGAATTATGACAGCGGAGTCGATTTTCAACTGCGGAATAATTGTTCTCTGCTTTGCCCGCAAACTGCGGATTTTTTGTACAGTCAGTTTACTCCTGAAACTGCTTGCTATAAACGGGGTTCCCGCCCGGTTCTGGAAAAAATTGTTAAACGGCTTATAAGGAATTTGAAAACGGAGCGCGAAAGAGCTTTGATTTTAATGCGTTTTTGCCGTGATCTTTACAAAAAATATCCCGACAGAAACAATCATGATGCTGATTATATTTTCGGCGGTACCGAGGAACAACTGATTGAGAAGGGCGAAGAACTCTGCGAATGCCTGGGAAGACTTTTTGTGGCGCTGTGTGAAATTGCGGGAATTCCTGCCCGCTATGTAATCCATATTAGCGGAGGCCATATAGTAGCTGAAGCGTATGTTGAAAGTAAATGGGCTTATATTGACCCCCGCTGCGGAGTGTATTTTTTAAAGCCCGACGGACAATTCGCTTCAACCTGGGATATTTGGAACGATCCGAATATTATTTATCAGCAATCCGCTACCGTTAAAGCCGATATCAGCGAACGCTGGACTTGGGAGGAACGGGCATGGAAATGCAAAAACATATTTTTTGCGCCGCAGGAAATTACCGGTTTGGCAAACTACAGTCTTAATGATTCATCCCGCTACAAATATTCCCAGGTATCCCAGGCGTTGGCTACCAAACTTGGGCTCTGGAAACAGAATAAAATATATCGTTCCTTAATCCGCCGCATCTTTGGTATTTCACAAGACATGTGGTGTTTGAGCTGGGAACGTCGGCAACTCCGTAAGGTTCCCCTTATTTATCGTAATGACGGTTTTACTCCATTCTATCACAAACCGATATCGGCCAAACAAATGAGCGAACACTTCATTGAACCGTTGTCTGGCACAAATGTTAATATTCTTGAATGGGGGTTGGGACCGGGCAGCGTTTTCTGCTATGACACAAAGGCGGGCCAGGTCTTTCTGGAAGACCTGACCGAACAGCAGCGTTCAAAACTGCGCCATGGAGATATAAATGTCTGGCAGAATGTGACGGGAATGATCCGCCGGGGAATTGATCCGCTTAAGTTTGCCGTAACCCGCGGCCATGAACTTGGACTTGAGGTCTATTCCCGGCTGGAGATGAATCATGAGTACGGCCCGGCTTCTGACGATAACTGGATGTGGGTCGCGCTGGTTGGAGATTTTAACAAAAACAACCCGCAGTTCCGGATTCCCGGCAGCAGCGCGCATCTCGATTTCAAATATACTGAAGTACGTGAATTTAAACTGGCTATTCTCAGGGAAGCCGTTGAACGGGGCAGTGACGGTATCTCACTGGATTTTTCAGTTTATCCGCCGCATTTTGAAAATCCCGATCCGGAAATCCTGACGGAATTTATCCGTGACGTCCGCAAAATGACAAACGAGGCGGCAGCCGTCCGGAACCGCCGCATAAAACTCATGGTCAGGTTTCCGGCCCGGACTGCGGAAAAAATCGGACTGGACTGGAAACGTTTAATGCAGGAAACACTCGTTGATGCGGTGGTTCCGTCTTTCAGTACCTGTTCAGCAAAGGAATTTGATATTGATATTGATGAGTTTATTTCCATGCGGAACCGTACCGGCGTAAAAGTCTATGGCTGCCTTTGGCAGGCACTGGGATTTTTCACCACCGACCCGACTCCCGAAGACGAAAAGGCGGGCCGGAAATACGATAAACCTAAAACTAAAGACCTATATTTTGCCCAGGCGATGCTGCTGCATCGTGCCGGTGTGGACGGGCTGCAACTGGCAATGAGCAGCGATGAATGGAGGCACAACCCGTTTTTCAACACGCTTGCCGATCCAGAGAAAATGCTTTACTCAGACAAGCGTTATATGGTCAACCAGGAATCTCCTGTCAAGGTTTTGACTTTGCGTTCAGGTGAATCCCAGGCCGTCAGTCTGCGCATAGCCGACGATCCGGTTCAGGCCCTGAAAGACGGTCAGAAACCGCGAGCCGTAATTCTGGTTTACTGTAATCGTTTGCTCGAAGAAAACGAAAAACTTGATATTCAAGTCAATACTGCTCGGAAATTTTCCCTTACCGCCGAAACCCTGGCTTGGAATAAACCAGTTTCCGGGGAAATAGATCTATTCGATCCGGACTGGTGGCGTACGGGCGAATATTCCCTTGAAATAAAAGCATCTCTGCTGAAGTTGGGAACGAACAGACTGGAATTTACCTGCTTTTGTTCTCCAACTGAAAAACTGGAAATTCGCTGGATAGATTTGAAGATAGAATATCAAAAAAATCCATGCTTAAAAGAAGTAGCTTTATAATTAAAAACAGATATTAGAAATATTGTTTATGGCAAAAGTAAATGATAAAATTGACCGGCCCAGAAAAAGTCAAATTTTTCGAGGGAAATTTTTCAAGACATTACCAGGTAAAAAACAATTAAACAAACAGGGAGGTATCAAATGTTGACGCACGCAAAAATTAATGGGAAAATATCGTTTTTCACACTTATTGAACTCCTCGTCGTGATCGCCATCATAGCGATTCTGGCTGCGATGCTGCTGCCGGCATTGAATCAGGCAAGGGAAAAAGCAAAACAAGTTTCCTGCGCAAATAACCCGAAACAAATAGGCCTGGCCCAGCTTAATTACGCTGAAGATTATAACGGTTGGGATACTCCAAGACTGGCTAGTTATCCTTCTGCCAGCGGAAGTCTTTGGCAAGTATTGCTTGTTACTACGGGATATTTGCCTTATTCCGGACAAATATACAACGATGTGTTCCAATGTCCGAATTGTCCATATACTATTGCCACGACATCTGTAATGACCCAAGGACGACATGGATATGGAATGATTTATTATGGCAGTTATGCTCCATATCGTATTTTACACTTAGATAATCCTTCAATGTATATTGAAGTAGCAGACTCTCGTTATTATAAAACTTCCAGTGACATGGGTTGGTACGTGTTTTACAATAAATCCGGCAGCAATTACTCAAAAATTACTTCAAGACACAATAATACTGCAAATATTGTTTTCGCCGACGGTCATGCTGAAAATTGCACTGTTGGGCGTCTGAAAGAACTCGGCTGGACTCACTATATAGATAAATACGGCATTCATCATTAGTAGTAAAGGAGCGGATAATGAAATTTACGGCAAAAACGTTTTCGTCTTTTTCAGGTATTTTTTTGATTTTATGGCTAATAAGCTGTGGAATTTTTACAGCAAATGCGGTCCCCCAAAAAATCGGAATTTTAAAGACGTCTTCGGCTCATACTTGGGTAAGACTGCTTAAAGAGTTGGAATATTCTCCCGAAGTCGTGGAAATAAATTCCCCGGATTTATTTTCTGTAACCAATAAGCTTTTAATTTTTCCGGATGATTTCCGGTTTGCAGCGGGAACGGAAAAAAAAATGTTAAATAAATTAAATAGTTATGTCAATAACAACGGCAAAATACTGGCTGTAGGGAAAGCCGGTTATGACAATGGAATATTTCATCTGACTGAATTACTTCGGGCGGGGGCGAGCCCATATGCATATACCCTCGGTATTTTATATAATTATGAATACGGATTTAATATTGACAAATTCAAGAAAAAGGCCGTTTATATTATGAACAGAGGAACTGACGGACTTGTTTTTATGGATTTCCTGCGGCTGAAAGTACCCAGTTTTCAACCAGGTCGGGGACTTCGTGGCAATGTACCGGATTTTGAAGCTGCTGCCGGCTATGTATTTCATAATTCTCACCTATGGAAAAAGCCTCCGGTTTCAATTCCTCCACTGGGTTGTTTTCAGGAGCTGAATATGATGTGGCTTAGAGATTGGATGCTTTACCGCAATAAGGGAATGAGTGTTGAAAAAATAGTGGACATTTGTCATAATATTGGTGCTAAAGGTATTATTTTCGACTTTAGATTTGGACGTAATGCAATACCGTATATTTCCAATTATGATACCGTTCCGGGATATCCTGAATACAAAACTCAAATGTATAATAAGGCAAAGGCGGAATCGGATTCGGACAAACGCCCGAACGGAATTACAAGCAGAATTCAGGAAAACTGGATGGAGAGACTAGTCGACAGATGTAAAAAATATAAATTAGCTTTATGGGTATGTACCCCCCTATTTGGAGCGGCGTATGAGAAGTATCCCGAAGATGAAGCCAGAAGTTGGGACGGGAAACCGGTTTCAACTTGTCCTTTAAAATTTACCCGCAGAATTTTTCATCACAAAGCACGCCAGATAGAGGAAATGCTTAAGAAGTTTCCTTATATCAGTGGAATTTGTTTGGATGAACCTGTACTGGGTAAGGTCGGATGTCGTGGCTGGCGGGAAAAAAGAAGAGAATGTTTTTGTCTCGAATGCAAACGGGCGTTTAAGGAATATTGCGGTAAGGAACTCACACCGAAAACAGCATATCTTGATGACAAAAAGCAAACGAAAATTTATAATGAATTTCTTCGCAAGACGCTGGCAGATAATATAATAGCTAGCTGTGCGCAATTATTGCACCGGGTCAATCCTGAAGTAAAATTAGCGGTTGCGGATTATTTTTATAGGAACAGCATGTTAGACAGACTTGCGGATAGTGGAGTAGACGTATTGCTGGGAGAGTTCGGGAATGGAACTACCCAAACACCGTTAAAATGGAAACATAAAGTACAGTATTTTGAGTTTTTCCGTTTAGAAAAAAACAATGCGGTAACCTCAGTATGGGGAGATGCGGTGAAAGTCAAGCTTTTTCAAGGTGCCGTTGTAACTGCGTGGGTGACTGATGGGAATTATAAATATCCGGGGATAGTCAAGGCTAACCAAGGGAAAACGTTATATTTAAGTTTTGACCCGGTGGTTCTGGACTGGATAAAGAGCAAGCAGGAAATTGGAGCGGCCTTGAAAGAGCTTGCCGGCGGGAATTAGAAACATATAAACTTAAAGGAACAGGAAAACCGTATAAATGGAAAAAATCCGGGATAAAATTAACCGCTTTGAAAAAAACAAAGTATTTTTACAAAGAACAAATTTAATTTATAGGAAAACTAAAATGAAGATTATTTGTGGTATTAGTGTATTTATTTTGTGTTGCAGCCTGCTTTATTCATCAGATAAGAAGCAAATCGGGATACTTGATAACAGTTTGACCGCAAAGCAATGGCATAAAGAATTAAAAGACATGACAGATCTGAATGTTCTGATGCTTAATGAACGGCAGTTGGGGTTATTCGGCACACAGTTTAAAGTACTTGAAAAGGGTATCAGCAGAGACTCATATTTGTTGCCCAAACATCCGGAAGAAAACATAGATATTTTATTGCTTCCCAATACGCATATATATGGATTTTCGGCGGCAATTGAAAAGTTTGCGGAAAACGGCGGTAAAATTATAGCCACTCAAGGGGCAGGATACATCAATGGGAAGTATAGTCTGCTCAACACTTTGCGAGCCGGGAGAAGAAATATCACAATACCACTTTTGTATTGGCATTATCTGGACCATGATCTGAATGAATACCGGAAACTGGCCAAATGGTGCGCTCAAAAAGGGGCGGATGGTTTGGCAATGTATTCATATATATGGACTTTGGCGCCGGGAAGCCGGAACAAATTTTTATCCTGCGGATTGGGTAAAAGAAAATTCCCCATATATTCCAAAATGGCGGACACTACTCAGACCACAACTGAATGCTTTAAAAAATTTGCAGATTGGAAATCCAAGAAGAAACCAGGTCTTTTAGGTGAATTCGACACTCCCAAAGTCCTTTTTTGTAAAGGCTGGCTGCTAAACGGCATTTATAAGTCTTCACCTGATGAAATTGTAAAATATGCAAAAAAAATAGGTGCCAATACTATTAATTTTGATTTTCACCTTAACCCTGTTTACCCGCAGGCGACTTACGACTATCTCTCAGGACTTGAGAAACTATGCAAGGAAAACAATATACGTTTTTGGGTGGACGTTTTTATTACGGGAAAGGGGTTTCCGGTAAAAGAAAGCCATTGTCAGACAACTGAAAGGGGAATTAAAAATAAGGGTATGGGAGTTATTTGTCCGCTGGGAGGGCGAGAAGTCGTTTTGGAGATTAACAAAGCAATAGAACATTTGTTAAAAAAATATCCGCATATCAGCGTATTATTGTTGGATGAGCCATGGCTCAGTAGTATGAACAAAAAAAGTTGGTGTTGTTTTTGTCCCGCATGCAAAAGAGAGTTTAAAAAACGGTATGGCCGGGAACTGACACCGGATGAAATAGAATCTCCCGATTTCATGGAATTCAGAGAGAAAATACAAGCCGATTATTTTGCTTTAATAAGCAAGGCGGTTAATCATGCGAATCCGCGGGTAAAATTGGGAATCTGGACTTGTCCTGGATATGAGTTATGCGGTATAAATCCACGCCTGGCGGCTTCTGCCGGTGTTACTGTCTGGGGCTGGGAATATTCCAGAGCGTTAAGGGAATATGAAAAAACCGTTTACAGTGTGGAAGGAAATGATCAGTATTACCTGGCCATGCCGGAAATAAACGGTTTCAGACAGCAATTTTTCAGGTTTAACAAGCTTTCCGCAGAAAGTGAACACCCATTACTCCATGGAGTCAATTTATCAAAGTTTAGAGGGAAGGGAAATATCATTGATGCTTTTAACGGCGCCCGAATAATCGCCTGGATGACAAATGGTATAAACACCTATCCGGCAATAGTCTTGTCTCACAATGGGCATTGCATATATTTTTCTTTTGATCCTCTGAGCCAGGGGGCGGAGGGAAGGAGGCTTTTAAAGAATGCAATAAAAATACTTAAGAATAATTAATAAAAACAGGATAATTTATAAATGCTTGGGAAATATTTAGCTGCAATCGGAAAAACCGTTGAATGGACGGAAAGGAATTGGGACAGGATCATAAATGAAGCGGACTTGCAGGGACATTACAAAGCTCTTTATTTTGCGCTTTCGGTAGGAGATATGCCAAAAGCCGCGAAATTCAGGGAGATCATCTGTAATAAATTCCTGCGGAGCGACGGGGATTTCCGGCAGGATGAAGACTGCAAGGGCTTTAAACTGTTTCCCTGTTTGCCGCCGAACCGCTATATCTACCCGAACGGTTGGATAGTGGTCGGTTTGCAAAGGCTCGGATTATACGGTCACGCGGTTAAAGGAATGGATTTCATGCTGAAATTCCAAGATGAAAAGACCGGTGGTTTTTTCCATTCCTTCAATCCGGTGAATAAAGAAATAGACAAAAGTTCCATATGTTGTTCCTGCACTTCTTCCGCCGGTCTGGCGTGTCTGGCCTGCGGCCGGACGGAAAACGCGCTGAGAGCAGGTGATTTTCTCCTGAAATTATTAGAACTTCAGCCGGA
>JBAYCO010000127.1:0-9117 GCA_041668685.1 Victivallaceae bacterium
CCAGACTCTCGCCCGCGGCGCCAATGTGGTCGGGCTGGTGTCCCAGTCCCGTGACATTATCGATCTGCACGCCAGGATGTTCAAAAAGCACGGCATCAGCACCATCCGTAATTTCGAGGCTCTCAACGACGTCCGGAACCTGGCTTATTCCGGGCAGTGCATCCATGACGCCGGACTGAAACACCAGGTTACCGTAACGCTGATGGGACTGCCTCCCGGCCTGACTGAAAATTACGCCCCTACTCCCGAATTTTATGTCGACCGCCTGAAGGAAATTCTCGCCAGGGAAATTCCTTTTGACAGCGTCGCGTTCAAGGACGCGTCCGGCACGACGCCTCCGAACATAGTCTACGAAACAATTAAAGAAGCCCGCAAAATACTGCCCGAAGGCGCCGTTATCGAATTCCATACTCATGACACTGCCGGAATGGCGGTACCGTGCAATATGGCCGCAATCGAAGCCGGGGCGGATATAATCGACCTCGCCATGTCGCCGGTCAGCGGCGGAACGGCGCAGGCTGATATCCTGACCATGTGGCACCGCCTTAAAGGTACCGATTATACTTTGGATATCGACCATGAAAAGATTCTGGAAGCGGAAGAAGTATTCATTGACTGCATGGAAAAATATTTCATGCCGCCGGAAGCCAAAGAAGTAAACCCGCTGATCACTTTCTCCCCGATGCCGGGCGGAGCGCTGACCGCCAATACCCAGATGATGCGGGACGCCAACTGCCTCCACCTTTTCCCGAAAGTTATCGCCGAAATGCGTGAAGTTGTCGCCCGCGGCGGTTTCGGGACTTCCGTTACCCCGGTCTCACAGTTTTATTTCCAGCAGGCTTTCACCAATGTGATGAGCATGCAGCACGGCAAGGACAAATGGGACAAAATATATGTCGATTACGGGAAAATGGTTCTCGGTTATTTCGGCCATACCCCGTCCGAACCCGACCCGGAAATCGTAAAACTCGCCGCCGCGCAGCTCGGACTTGAGCCGACCAGGGAAGACGTTCACGACATCAACGACGCGAATCCGGAACTCGGCGTCAAAGCCGCGACCGCCAAGCTCGAAGCCGCCGGTCTGGAAGTCTCTGATGAAACGGTTTTCATCACCGCCACCTGCGGCGATAAGGGTATTGCGTTCCTCAAGGGCGACAAACCGCTCGGCATCCGCTACAAAAAAGATATTGAAGCCGCGGCCGCCCCGGCCCCGAAAGCTTCAAACGATGCTCCGGCTTCTTATACTGTTACCGTTGACGGCAAAGCTTTCAATGTCCACGTCGCCCCCGGCGGCGCAACTACCGCGGCCCCGGCGGCGGCTCCCGCACCGGCATCCGCGGGCGGCGCGACTTTTGAAGTAAAAGCTCCAATGCCCGGCAAAGTATTCAAAATGCTGGTCGCCAAGGGTGACGCCGTACAGGCGGGCGATACTGTCGCGGTTACTGAAGCAATGAAAATGGAAAACGAAATCAAATCAGAAAAAGCCGGTACGGTCGTGGAAATTGCCGCTCCCGAAGGCGCTCAGGTCAACACCGGCGACGTACTGGTTGTTATTGAGGGATAGGAAATGAAGCTTTCAAAAATTATTTTATTTACATTTTGTCTGCTTTTGCCTGGCCTGTTTCTCACAGCCGCCGAAGCGGAACTCAAACCGGCGGGCAAACAGCTGAACAAAAACGCCGCGAAAGTTTTTGCCTGGTCGAAAACTCCCGACGGGCAGTTGCATTTGCTCTACACCTGGCCGAAACCGGCAACGGTTTATTCCGTCAGCGTGACACAGGGCCAAAAGCTTCTCCCCGGCCGCGAAATAATGATCCTCGCGGTCGAAGGGCGCAGCAAAGCGACGGTCGTAATCACCGAAGCCATGCAGGTAACTGGCTTGAACAAAAAACTTGAAAGCGCCAATACCGTTGAATTCGGCGACGTGCTAATGTCGGCGCAACCGGCAAAACTCTTTCAGGATTCCGTATCCAAATCAGCCCAGGGAGCCGAAAAACTTCCCGGCTGGAGCGTCCTGGCGGGAAAACTCTGGCACAGCACCGGAATTTACGATATTATCCGCCAGACTTCTGCCGACCCGGCCCATACCTGGCACCTCGGCGTCGGGCGGGTTCTCATGATGCTGGTCGGTATTTTACTTATCGGCCTGGCTGTTTTCAAGGGTTTCGAGCCCCTGCTGCTCCTGCCTATCGGTTTCGGCGCAATCCTGGCGAACATTCCGATAGCGGCAATCGCCGGGCCTGACGGCCTGCTGGGAATGGTTTATGTGGTCGGGATACAAACCGGGATATTCCCGCTGATCATCTTTATGGGAGTCGGCGCAATGACCGATTTCGGGCCGCTTATCGCCAATCCCAAAACGGCATTGCTGGGCGCGGCCGCCCAATTCGGTATCTTCAGCGCTTTGCTCGGCGCATTGCTCCTGACCAAATGGATACCGGGAATAAATTTCGGTTTAAAGGAAGCGGCAAGCATCGGCATTATCGGCGGCGCCGACGGTCCCACGTCGATTTACCTGACCAGTAAACTGGCCCCGGCGTTGCTCGGCCCGGTCGCGGTTGCGGCTTATTCGTATATGGCCCTGGTTCCGATCATCCAGCCCCCGATAATGAAATTTTTCACCACTAAAGCCGAACGCCGGATAAAAATGCAGCAATTGCGGCACGTTTCAAAACTGGAAAAAATTTGTTTTCCGCTGATCATCACCTTGCTTTGCGCATTCTGGCTCCCGGACGCGGCGCCGCTGATCGGGATGCTCATGCTGGGCAACCTCATGCGGGAATCAGGCGTGGTCGACCGCCTCAGCGATACCGCCCAGAACGCCTTGATAAACATCGTTACTATTTTCCTCGGCCTGACGGTCGGCTCAAAACTATCAGCTGAAAAATTCCTCAATATCGAAACCCTCGGTATTCTGGTGCTGGGAATGGTGGCCTTCTGTATCGGGACCGCCGCCGGCGTCCTTTTCGGGAAACTCATGAATAAACTGTCGAAGACCCCGATCAATCCGTTGATCGGCGCGGCGGGAGTTTCCGCGGTACCGATGGCGGCGCGGGTGGCAAACAAGGTCGGCCTTGAGGAAGATCCACATAACTTCCTGCTTATGCACGCGATGGGGCCAAACGTTTCAGGGGTTATCGGTTCGGCGGTTGCGGCGGGAGCTTTGCTCTGCTGTCTGGCGTAAAAGCATTGCCCTTTACGGCAATTTTTTCCCGGTTTTCCTGGCGTCGCGGGCGGTAATCCTGGCGGCTTTGGCTGAAACTGCTTTGATTAACGCCCTGTCCCGCAGGAATTGTTCACCGGCACAAGAGCAGTAGATCAGCCAGAAACGCCGGATATCCGTTTCAGAAACATAAGGACGCGCCGCAAAAAACAGTTGAGCGAGGTCTTTTACCCGCCAGCGCCGGTGCAGTTTTTTCTGCATGATCAGGCGCTGAAGATCAATCAAATAGATATTATCATCCTCATTCTCTTTAACAAACATATGGACGAGATAGAAGTCCTGATGCGCGAAACCGGCGGCATGCATTTTTCCGGCGAGTTCCGCGATCTTTCCGATCAGGGCTTTTTTGCGCGGCCCGTCAGCCGGGGTAAAATCCTTAAATAACTGTTCGGCTTTTACGTAACCGTCAATTCCCAAAGTCAGGTTGCAGCTGCGCCCGCCGCCGGGAGCGGCAACCGCGACGGGAACCATCGTATTCAGCTCGGCGCGGTGAAAAGCCCGGAGCGCGTTCCATTCGTGAACGGCGTCAAAAGTATGGAATTTACCGGAAAAGGCCTGTTTGATAATTTCTTTCGCGGGAATTCTGGAGTAGCGTTTTATATAGGTTTCGACGAGACCGCCATCCGGCGTTTTAAGGAAAACCCGGTCGGTACCGCGCTGTTTCAGGATTTTTTTTACGGCTTCCCCGTCCAGATTCCAAAGTTTTTCCGCACTGTCAATACCGTTATATTTGAGCAGGTCGGCAAAGTCTTCGTTCACCGTAAGTTTCTGCCTGTCGAATGATCGGGTTTCAAAATTCATGCTTTTTCGGCTTGGTTTGCGGCGGTTTTCTCCTGATGGACTTTTTTGAAGATACTTTCAAGGTCGGAAACATGTTTTTCCCAGGTATAACCCGCGGTTGCAGCAAGCGCTCTTTCCGCAAATTTCCGGTGTTCGCTTTCCGGCAGTTCCATATAGGCTTCAAGAAAAGCCGTTATCTGGTCGATCTTTTTCGCTGATTTCACGAGGAAGCCGTTCTGGTTGTCCTTGATCAGCTCCGCCGCGCCGACCATGGAGGTCGTCAAAACCGGTACGCCGCAGGCGCAGGCTTCAAGAATGACGTTGCCGAACGTTTCGTAATGACTCGGATACAACAGCAGGTCGGAAGCGATGTAATATTCGCGCATATTCGACTGTTTCCCGGCAAAAACCAGATTTTCCGTAACGTTGAGTTTTTCCGCCAGTTCGAGGAAAGGTTTGGCTTTGTCTTTGCCCACCACCAGCAGGGTGACGCGTTTTCGCAGTTCCTCGTTAAGCCCGGCAATGGCGCGGATAGCCTCATTGAGGCCCTTTATCTTGAAATTGGCCGCGACAAAAATACAAACAAAACGATCCGAAAGATGCAGCCGTTTTTTGATTTCCTCTTTTTCCCCGTTTTCAGCCGGGAAAAACACTTTCCGGTCAACGCCGTTGGAAACCTGCGAAATCCTTTCCTCCGGATAGTTGAAACGCTTGACGACCTGTTCCTTGAGAAGTTTTGAATTTACTATTATGTAGCGCATATTGACCGGATCGATGGTTTTCTGCTCCAGTTTCAGGATGGAGCGGTGCCTGGGATTGAATTTAGCCAGGCGGGAATAACCGATCGGCAGCCATTCGTAATGGAGCTGTTCAGTAACCCGGAAAATATCGGCCGGGAAGGTCCGGCACATGGTATAAACGATATCGAATTCATCCCGGCAGTTATCCTTGCTCAGGATATTCTGCACCTGCCGGTGGAACGATGAAGTTTTGCTCATACCGCTGCCGCGCGGGACTTTGCGCCATTTCAGCTTATCGGACTCGCGGCCGCTGAATTTTTCGGAAAATACGGTGATTTCATGTCCGCGGTCGGTAAAGTGGGTTACGAATTTTTCGGCGACTTTTTCGGCCCCGCCGCTGCCCGGCGAGTATTTGTTTCTGATCAAAGCTATTTTCATAACTCTCTGTTCATCCCTTTGGTTTCCACTTCCGCTGCCGCGCCGCTTCGTAAAGCAGGATGGTCGCAGCGGTAGCGACGTTCAAGGAATCGATTTTCCCCAGCATTGGAATCCTGACCGCGATATCGGCGCGGTCAAGCCACTGGGCGGAAAGCCCGTGCTGTTCAGTTCCAACGACAATCGCCACGGATTGAGTCATATCCGCCTCGGTATAAACCAGGTCCGTGTGCGGAGTCGCCGCTAAGGATTTAATCTTATTTTCTTTCAGCCATTCTATCGTTTCTTCGGTTCCGGCTTCCGCAATCGGGACTGAAAACAAAGCTCCCGTACTTGCCCGTATGACATTCGGGTTGTAAATGTCAGTGCATTTATTGCAAATTATCAAAGCATCCGCCCCGGCCGCGTCGGCGGAACGGAGAATCGAACCGAGATTGCCCGGTTTTTCGACTGCTTCAGCTATAATATACAGGCTGTTCGGCTTATACGCAAGTGCGGAAAGTTTATGCTCCTTCATAACGGCCACCGCGATCAGGCCTTCCGGGCGGTCGCGATAAGTCATTTTCGTCATCAGGTGCGGCGGCACCTGCGCCAATTTCGCCCCGGCTCCGGCAAGTATGTCAAGCAGCGGAAATTCATTTTCACCGAGAAACATTTCCGGGCAGAAAAAAACTTCCTTTATCTCCATGCCGAATTCATTGCCGCGAAAAAGTTCACGGTATCCTTCAAGCAGGGTCAGGCGTTCTTTTTCCCTTGTCCGGCGGTCGCGGAGAGCGCAAACATGTTTAACCGACGGGTTTTTGGAGCTGGTTATTTGTAGCATGATATTTTCTTAAATTATTGCTTGTTTTCTTCAAATTTTTTTTCAGATATCAATAGAGTAAATTCATAATAATTTAGCAATTCTTCCAATGTGTTTTGTTTGATCGAATCTTCTCCTTCTTCCGAGAAATTTCCCAGTAGTAAGTAATTAATAAGATCTTCTCTGACTGATTTTTTTGTCCTGCTATTAAATCCAGTCGCAACAATACTGTTGAGTTGGTTATCAAAAAGCGCAAAATAATATTTCTTCATAGATTACTTTTATAAAAGTTAAAATTAACGACCTTGATAGTTTTTTCCTTTTTCAGTCAAGGAATAAAATCCTCTTTTATCAGAAGAACGAATAAATAAATTTAAATTGTTTGGATGATTACTGTTATCTTCATGAGTATTCAATTCTCCACGAATGGTATTTCTAAAAGTATCCATTTTGTATCTTTCTGTTAAATTTTCATCTTCAACTATTTTTTCCATTTTCTTATAGATTTCTTGCAAAGGTGTAAATACAACACCATTCTTCTGATTCGCTCTAATAATATTTATAATCCTTGATTTTAAAGACGGGATAGTCCCTGGTAAAAATTCTTCTTTTCTTTGAATTTCTTTTATAACCCTTTGAATTTCTTTATCTTTCTTTGCTTTTTCTTCGTTTTGTGAAAAAGCTTTAAAAACATCGGAATATCCTGATAAATATTCTTCATCTGGAACAAAAATTGAATCTGTAAATTTTACAGAATTATATATTGCTTGAAGTTGTGAAAAATAAAGTGGTTTTGTTTCTTTAAAAACTGTATTTACTTCAAAATTAGTCATCAAACCACCTTGTGTCATATTTGCACTTCCAACAATGCCAGTTGTCTCTTTTCCTTTTTCAAAAAGATAGATTTTAGGATGAAAAATAATATCAGTTCTATTATTCTTTCTATCTCCGAAACAATAAAATTTTACTTTTGAGCATTGTTTTTTAAGGTTTATAAAATATTGAAGCGCTTGTGAATCTGTTGTTTTAAAATCAAGCCCAGTAATAATTTCAAAACTCCCTCCATTATCCAAACATTGTTTCATTGATTTCTCAATTACTTGTATTCCTGTATATTTCAGAAAAGCAACTGCTATTTGAATATTTTTTGCTTCACGCATTTCTTGATTAATAATATTGCCGATTGGATAATTTAAATTTGAAAATATCTGTATTGCCATAATTTTTATTTTACCAAGTTAAAAGTATATTTGTATACTCTTTTAAATTCACCGTTGGTATTATCTCTTATGATGTAAAATATAAGTAGCCAAATCAGAAATTTCAATACGCTTTTAAGTCATTTATTATCTGAACCCCATTTTTTGCTATTCTCAAAAATCTGTAACCGTAGTTAAAATGTTTCAAGCTGTGCAGTAGAACACCAGCTCAAATTGTTACCGCCCAACGGTACAGTATCGTTATCAAGTAATTTTTACGTGTTTGTAGTCCCGCTTTTAAGCGGAAGAAATAAACGCGGGAAATGGAACGCAAAATGTCGCATCGCTTTTAAACGGAATTTTTCCACTAATTAAAATTGGCTGTTCCGCCTGAAGGCGGGACTACAAACACGATTTCCTTAGCAATTAATACGTTTACCGCGTTTGGGCTTGCCAAACTACTACCGCACAGTTCGAAATGTTTTCCAGGGGGTACTTTGCCTTTCGGCTTACAGGTCAAGTCGAAAAAGCCGCATAACGGAGCTATGCTCCGACCCTCCGGGCACTTATAGGCTTTTCAACTTGACTTGACGCCCCGGCAAAAAACTTTACTGCGCTTGAAAAAGTGCTACAACATTGGCGGCATTAACGGTTTTTGCGTTCCATTACAGATTTTTGAGCAGAACCGCCTTCTTACTGCAAGTGCATTGATTTCAGGGTTTCCAGGTCAGTGCTGACCGGAATCGGGCCGTTCCGGTCGGTCGGCCCCCAGCGTCTGGATAGAGGCCAGAATACGAAAAAGGCTTTGCCGACGATATTCCGGCGCGGCACAGTACCCCAGTAACGGCTGTCAAGACTGTTGCGCGAATTATCGCCGAGCATGAAATACGAGTCCGGCGGAATTTCGAAACCTCTTTCCCCGGAAAGGTCATTTTCCGCGAAAACGTTCCAGTGACCGTGATAACCGCCCTTGGAACTGTATATTTTTTCGAATTTTTCCGAAAATTCCGTCGCGGGCTTGAATTCGTTTTCTCCGTTGGGGCGAATATAAAGGGTGCGGTTTATGATTTTCAGGGTGTCGCCGGGCAGTCCGGCCAGGCGTTTGATATAATAATACCCTTTCTTTGCCAGCGCGCTGCCGTCATAATAAATGCCTTCCGTATTGAAAACCACTATATCGCCGCGCTTCAGCCCGGTCAGCAGGTGAGAAAAACGGTCAACGAACAGATGGTCGCCGGACGAAAGCCAGCCGTCGCAAACAACCTGCCCTTTCCTGAATTCAATATCGTCTTCCCTTTTTCCCAGGCCGCTGTACTCAAGCACCTTGGGTATATTGCCCGGCAGAGAATAATTTATGCCGGCAATATTGAACCCGGTGTACGGGAATATTCCCAAATGGGTTTCCGGCACAAAAAACCTGAACATGCCGCGCTGTTTGAGATAACCGCTTTTTTGGATTTCGAGTTTTGCCCGTTCACAGGAAAACAACATATAATCCAGCGGCAGGGAAACTTTACCTAGCAGAGGGTTGGTCTTGCCTTCATTGCTGATATAATGAATACCGAAGAGAGTCGGCTGCATACTGCTGGTAGGTATTTTGAACGGCTGCAGGAACAAACCGCGAATCCCGAAGGCTACGGCCATGGCTACAGCCAGGACGTCCATGTATTCACGAACCCAGGCGTATTTGGGCGGCGGCAAAATTTTACCGAAAGATTTGCTGTATTTATTTATGACCTTTCGCATGTCATCCACAGAATCAAGGTTGCAGACAGCACACGCCCCCTGGATTTCCCGCAAAGCTTTTTTCTGTTTGTCGCTGAGAATGTCATCATCGACAATCAGATTGTGACGGGCATGTATTTTCAGCCTGTTCAATTCTTTACGCAAGGCACGTTTTTCCCCGAAAATCATTCTTTGTCCCCTGTTTAATCGTTA
>JBAYCO010000128.1:0-9116 GCA_041668685.1 Victivallaceae bacterium
ACAAAATGCGGGCCAGCGATATTCATCTCGAACCGCTTGAAAAACGCTATCGGGTACGCTATCGGATCGACGGTGTGCTCATCGAACAGGAAGCCCCGCCAAAATATCTCCAGGCCAACCTCACTTCGCGCCTGAAGATCATGTCCAGGCTCGACATTACGGAAAAACGCATACCGCAGGACGGACGTATCCAGTTGAAAATGGCCGATGTCGATATTGACTTGCGTGTTTCAACAATTCCGACCACCCACGGCGAAAGTATCGTCATGCGTATCCTGGACAAATCAAGTATTCAGTTGGATATCCCGAAACTCGGGTTTCTAGCGGACGACCTGAAACTGATCAACCATATTATTTCCCTGCCGGACGGTATCTTCCTGGTAACCGGCCCGACCGGTTCCGGGAAAACGACGTCCCTGTACGCCTTTCTGAACACTATTAATTTGCCTACCCGCAAACTTATCACGGTCGAAGACCCGGTTGAATATCAGCTTGCCGGGATCAACCAGGTTCAGGTTGCACGCGAAATTAATATGACATTTTCAGCGGCTCTCCGCGCAATGTTGCGCCAGGCGCCGGATATAATAATGGTTGGTGAAATTCGTGACCTTGAAACCGCGGAAATCGCAATTAACGCGGCGCTGACCGGACATCTGGTTTTCAGCACGCTGCATACCAATGACGCGCCGGGCGCCATCACCCGTCTGATTGACATGGGTGTGAAAAACTTCCTGGTGGCTTCCGGCGTAAGGGCAATTATGGCCCAGCGTCTGCTTCGACGCAATTGCAGTGAATGTATGGAGGAAACCCCCCCGACCCCGGCTGAATGCCGTTTGCTCGGCATCAAGGAAGATTACCTGGCGAACCACAAATTTTATAAAGGCAGGGGCTGCCCGCGCTGTAACAACTCCGGTTACAAAGGCCGTATCGGTATTTACGAAATATTTCTGGTTACTCCCGATATCGGCGAACTCATTTTCAATAACGAACCGAGCGCTGTCATTAGAGAAAGAGCGCGGGCCAACGGTATGCGCTCTTTGCGTGACGACGCCCTGCGCAAAGCGGAATCGGGCATATCAAGTATCGAAGAAGTAATCCGTCTCACCCTGATGGATGCACAATAAAATATTAATGTCAAACAACCATTATAAGGAAAGTTAAAGAAGATGCTGGATGCTGAAGGCCAAGCCCTGAAAGATATTCTTTTAACAGAAAATATCTGCACTCCCGAACAGATTCAGGATTCTGAAGACGAACATGAACGTACCGGCAAGTCGTTCCGTGAAGTCATTATTAACTATGGTTTTTTGACGGGAGATGAAATACTTGAGCACTTCGCCGGCAGTCTCGGTACCGAAATATACGACTTCAAACATGAGGACGTCCCGCAGGATGTCATAAAGATGATTGATCCGGAAACGGTGCGCGCTTACGGGGTAATCCCGGTAGCGCACGAAGGCAACTGCCTGAAAGTGGTCGCCAAAAACCCGATGAATTATCAAATGATAGAGGAACTTCAGTTCATTCTCGGAATGGAAATCAATGTGCTGGTGGCGGAGCCGGACGCTATCGATACCGCCATTGAAAAATACTATCCGGTTACGGTTGCTTCCGTGCATGACGTAATTTCTGAAATGACGGCCGGTGATGAGGAACAGGACTACAGCGATGTCGAAGAACTGGAAAACGCCGCCAATGAGGCTCCGATTGTCCGTTTCGTGGAAGTAATCCTTTATCAGGCAATAAAAGACCAGGCCAGTGATATTCATTTTGAGCCGTTTGAGACTTCCTTCAGAATCCGTTACCGGGTTGACGGTACGCTTTATGAAATGCCGCCCCCGCCCAAAAGCCTTGCCGTTCCGGTAATAAGCCGCGTAAAAATCATGAGCGGACTGAACATTGCCGAACGTCGACTGCCCCAGGACGGGCGTATCCAGTTAAAAATCAGCGGCAAACCCATAGACCTGCGGGTTTCGACTCTTCCGACTTCATACGGCGAATCGGTGGTGCTTCGTATTCTTGACCGCTCGGTGGTCAATCTCGATCTCGACGCGCTTGGCATGCCGAACGCCCTGCTGGACAAGCTGCGCGACATTATTCACATGCCGAACGGTATTCTGCTCGTTACCGGGCCGACCGGTTCCGGGAAAACCACTACTCTCTATTCCGCCCTTCAGGAAATAAATACCATCGGGGAAAAATTCCTTACCGCTGAAGACCCGGTCGAATATGATATTGAGGGCATTATTCAACTTCCCATCAACGATGCGTTCGGGATGACTTTTCACAAAGCTCTCCGGGCTTTCCTGCGACAGGACCCGGACCGTATAATGATCGGGGAAATCCGTGACCTGGAAACCGCCCAGATCGCTATTGAATCAGCGCTTACCGGTCACTTCGTGTTCAGCACTCTCCATACAAACGACGCTGCCGGAACCGTAACCCGCCTGGTGGATATGGGGGTTGAGCCGTTCCTGCTTTGTTCCTCCATCGTCGGGGTAGTCAGCCAGCGGCTTATCAGGAAAGTCTGCAAAAGCTGCCGCACGCCTTACGAACCAAAAGATGAAGAACTGGAAAAACTTGGGATTTCCAAGGAAGATGTCGGGGACCGGAAATTTTATTACGGGAAAGGCTGCGCGAATTGCAATAATACCGGTTACAAGAGCCGGAAAGCAATATCCGAACTTTTGTGCATGTCTCCAGAATTAATGGAGCTGATCCTGAAAAACTCACCGACAATAACTATTAAAAACAAAGCATGTGAACAGGGAATGACTACTATCCGCCAGGATGGTGTTAACAGTATCTTAAATGGTGAAACGACCGTTGACGAAGTTCTCAGGTATACATAAGGAGGATTTTTATGAGTATCAATATGAGTGAATTATTGCAGTTGGTTGTAGACGAAGGCGCCAGTGATTTACATGTTGAAGTTAACGCTCCGCCAATGGTCCGGGTTAACGGGGAACTTACTCCGTTGGAAGTGGACCCTCTAACTGCTGAAGAAACTGAAGCAATGGTTAAATCAATTGCTTCCGACGCCCACATCAGGACTATTCAGGAATGCGGTTCCGTGGACTTTGGTTTCGCCTTCGGCGACCAGGCTCGTTTTCGTGTAAGCGCGTTTAAGCAGAGGGGTTTTTTCGGCACCGTGCTCCGTCAGATTCCCAATACCCTGCTTACGATGGAACAGATCGGGCTGCCTATGCACATAAAAGATTTGCTTTTCCGCCCCAGGGGACTTATCTTGGTAACCGGGCCGACCGGCAGCGGAAAATCCACGACTCTCGCTTCAATGATCAACATCATTAACGAAGAAATGGCTCATCATATCATTACTGTCGAAGACCCTATAGAATTTTACCATAAAAATAAACGCAGTATGGTTATTCAACGTGAAATCGGCGTAGATACGACCGGTTTCAGTGAAGCTTTGCGGCGTGCCCTGCGCCAGGACCCGGACGTTATTCTGGTAGGTGAAATGCGCGACCTGGAAACAATTGAAGCGGCGATTACCGCCGCGGAAACCGGACACCTGGTTTTCGGAACCTTGCATACCTCAAGCGCGGTCGGAACCGTTGACCGTATTATTGACGCTTTCCCGACCGAACAACAGGGCCAGATCAGGACACAACTGGCGACCTCGCTGGTAGCCGTAATTTCGCAGGTGCTCCTGCCGAGGTCGGATAAGCCGGGCCGGGTCGCGGCATTTGAAATCATGGTTTCAACCCCGTCAATTCAGGCCCTTATCCGTGATAATAAAACATTCCGTATCTCCTCGGAACTTCAAACTGGAGCCAAATATGGAATGAATACGCTTGACGCACACTTGATTGAGTTGTATTCTAAAGAGATGATCAGTTATAATGAGTTGATTACTAAATCTCAGGACCCGGAATCGATAATTGAGAAGTTAGCTACTCTTTAAGCTAAAGCATAACGTATTGAAGGAGAACACAAAATGCCGCAATTTTTATATACAGCGATGGATTCGAACGGCAAAGAGCGTAAGGGAAAGATTGATTCTCCTAGTGAAGAACAGGCGGCGGCCGCGCTCAAAAAACAAAACCTTTATCCCACGTCCATAAAACCCGCCAAGGGAGCGAAAGCGGCGCCGGCCAAGAAAGGCGGTTCTGCCGGTAAAAAGAAAAGAGGCGGCAGCGGCCTGAATATGACTATCGGTACCCCGGTAATCAAACGCAAGCAACTCACTATCTTCACCCGCCAGTTGGCGATTCTGCTTGATGCCGGTCTGCCCCTGATTCGTTCTCTTAGAACCTTGGAAAGACAGTCTAAGGACCCGATTGTAAAAATGGTTCTCGGCGAAACCGCGGATGCGGTTGAAACCGGAGCCACTTTTTCCGAAGCCCTGGCTAAAAATCCAAAATCCTTTGACAAATTGTTCTTGAACATGATCCGCGCCGGAGAGGCCGCCGGAGCTATGGAAACCATTCTTAACCGTCTGGCGAACTTCATGGAAAGCGCCGCGCGAATCGCGGGAAAAGTGAAATCTGCCATGATATACCCGGTTGTCGTGTTGATTGTCGCGGGCGGGGTTACTGTCGGTTTGATGGTGTTTATCGTACCTAACTTTACAAAGATATTCGACGACTTGCTCGAAGGGGAGCCGTTGCCGGCCCTTACCCAATGGGTTATCAGTCTCTCGAATATGATGAAAAATCAATCGCTGGGTATGATCGGGGGAATTGTAGCTTTTATCATCGTAATTAAAATTATAGGCAAAACCAAACTCGGCAGACACGGGTTTGACTGGCTGAAGTACAATGCGCCTTTATTCGGGCCGATTGTCGCGAAAACCGCGATAGCCCGCTTTTCCAGAACCCTCGGCACTCTGATGTCTTCAGGGGTGGGAGTTCTCGGAGCGCTGAACATCGTGAAGGAAACCGCCGGGAACGAGGTGGTTTCCAACGCTATTGCCAAAGTGCACGACGCGGTAAAGGAAGGGGAGGGTATCGCTCCGCCGTTGGGCGCGACTAAGATTTTTCCAGAAATGGTTATAAGTATGATTGAAGTGGGAGAAGAAACCGGTAAACTGCCGGACATGCTTGAAAAGATAGCTGACACCTATGAAGAAGAAGTTGACAATGCGGTCGGCGCTCTGACTTCGCTGATCGAGCCGTTGATGATCGTCGGTCTGGCGGTAGTTGTCGGTAGTATCGTTATCGCGCTGTTTCTGCCGCTTACCAAGATCATTGAAAAACTCGGTTAAAAACCGATGCGGGGTTATTTAAAAACTTATGGATAACAATAATTTTTATGCCGTTGTAATGGCTGGGGGAAAAGGCGAACGTTTCTGGCCGCAGAGCCGGATAAACCATCCCAAACAATTGTTGAGGCTGATCGGGAACCTGACTCTCCTCGAACAAACCGTCGAACGCCTGAACCCTTTGGTGCCTTCGGAAAATATCCTGATCATTACCAACCAGGATTATGTTGCCCCGATGCGCTCGCTCCTGAAAAGCATCCCGGCTGAAAACATCATTGGAGAACCCGTCGGGAAAGATACCGCGCCGTGCGTTGCCTTGGCGGCCGGAATTGTCCAGGCAAAAGCCGGAAACGATAACGCCGTAATGTTCATGCTCCCGGCTGATCACGTTATACGCAATACCAAAGCGATGCGCGCGGAACTTGAAGACTGCGCCAAACTTGCCGCCGAAAGTGACAATATCGTTACAATAGGCGTCAATCCGACTTCCGCCAGTACCGGTTACGGCTATATAAACTGCGGCGGGGAGATCGAAAGTCCGGAAAAAAGCAGATTTTTCAAGAGCTTTGGATTCAAGGAAAAACCTAATATCGAAACAGCCGAGAAATTTTTCAGGGACGGTAATTACAGATGGAACAGCGGTATGTTTATCTGGTCGCTGAAAACAATTCTGGACGCTTTCCGGCAACACGCCCCTTATCTGGAATCAATGGCCCGGCATTTCAATGAAGCATTCGTTAAGGGCGATATTGACCGTGTAATGGCTGATGAATATGAAAAATGCGATAAGATATCAATAGATTATGCGGTAATGGAAAAAGTTGATAACGTTGTTGTCGCTGAATGTTCATTCGACTGGGATGATGTAGGCAGTTGGACGGCGCTGCGTAACCAGCTTCGGCCGGATAAAGACAACAACGTGGTTCGCGGTTTGTTCAAAGGTCTTGACTGCCGCAATAATATCGTTGTCAGCGACGCCAAGCATCTGGTGACGGCTATTGATGTTGACGATCTTATTATTGTACACACGGATGACGCGACCCTGGTCTGCAACGCAAAATCAGCTCAACGGATAAAGGAACTGGTCCATAATCTCGGTTTCTATCCGGAGTTGGCAAGTTTCCTTTGATTGGGTTCCCCGGATGTGTCACAATAGTAAATAAGGCGCCGGCGGTATAATGGTTACTTTATTGAATATCGGCAATACCCATACTGCTATTGCTGAAGCTGAAAACGGAAAAATAAATTCCGTTCGGAAAGTTCCGACGGCGGGACTTGACGGCGAAATTCTGCCGCAAAATACGCCGATGGCGATAGCAACAGTAGTACCCGAATTCCGGGAACATTTTACCGGCGCCAATATTTTTTGGCTGGAGCCGGGGTGCAGTTGCAACATAAATTTGACGAAACTCGACTGCCGCACCATGGGCGCTGACCGGTTGGCAAACCTGATTGCGCTCGAAGATAAGTTCCAACTGCCGGCTTTGTGTATTGATTTCGGAACGGCCGTAACTTTTGAAATGCTTGATAAAGACGCAAATTATATTGGCGGGGCAATTGCGCCGGGACGTGATTTATTGCGCCGCTCAATGCATGATTACACTGCTCAACTGCCGCTGGTTACGCTGGAAAACTCGGTTCCGGATGATCCCGGAAGCACAACCGGAAAACAAATGCTGCTCGGAATAAATGCCGGGATATTGGGAGCGGTAAAAGAATTGGTGAAGATGATGCGTCGAAATACGGACGGCATATTGAAAATCGTCGGAACCGGAGGCGACGCGGAGTTTTTCATAAAGAACATACCGGAAATTGAATATGCCGGTGATAATTTTACTCTATACGGAATACTTAAAGCCTGGGAGATCCACAACAAATGCAAGTAAAAATATGTGGTATTCAAAACGAATATGAATTGCGGACGGCCGTGGACGCCGGCGCTGACGCCGTTGGTTTCCTGGTCGGGCAACTGCACCGGTCTAAAACTTTTATTCTGGCAAGCACCGCCGGCCGATTGGCCCAGCAGCTTCCGCCTTATATCACTCCGGTTATCGTCACGCACCTGATTGAAGCGGAAGAAATCGTGGAAATCATGAAACGGGCCAACATTTTCACTGTTCAGCTTCACGGCGTCGCCAACGAGGAAATCTTTAAATTGCGCGACCTTTTGCCGCCATATGCGAAAATCATTGTTGCCGAATACATAAAAAACCTCAAGGACTTGATGGGCTTGGAAGAACTCTATCCGGTAATTAACGCCGTTACCCTTGATTGCTATAATAAAGAAGTAACCCTGATCGGGGAACCGGGCGAAGGCAAGGATTATCATTGGCGCGACGCCGCGGAATTTGTCAACCAATGTCCCTTGCCGGTAATAATCAGCGGCGGTCTTTCGGGCGGGAATGTGGCTGATGCGATAAAGGAAATCATGCCTTACGGGGTGGATGCGTGCAGCTATCTGAAAGACGGTGAAACGGAAATCTGTGATCAGAAAAAATGCATCGATTACGTAAAAAACGCAAAACTGGCGTTTTTAAAACAGGAAAAATAGTGTAGCTTAAGCGTCTCGCTTGAGCACAAACACAACCGAAACGGGAATGTTGCCTTGCTCAGCCTGCGCAGAGTGTGCTGCATTTTATTTTTAGAGGTCCCTTAAATCTTAAATCTTAAAAAGAGGTCGTAAATGAATAAAGTTGAAACCCATACTATTTCAGTTCTGGTCGATAATAAATTCGGAGTTCTGGCCAGGGTTGCCGGGTTGTTCAGCGGACGCGGATACAATATAAGTTCCCTGACCGTAAATGAAACCCAGGATCCTGCCCTCTCGCAAATGACTATTGTCACCAAAGGCGATGATACGATCATAGAGCAGATTGACAGTCAGCTCAATAAACTGGTTGACGTCAGGAAAGTGGAAGACTTAACCAATCAGAATTTTATCGAGCGGGAACTGGCGTTGATAAAAGTTCATGTCGAAGACGCCGGTAAAAAATCCCAGATCATTCAGCTTGTCGAAATCTTCGAGGGAAAAATTGTTACTGTCCACAAAAGTGAACTTGGCATAGAGCTTTCGGGCAGGGCCGAAAAAATTAATGATTTCGTAACTTTGCTGAATGACTTCGGCGAAATAAAACTTGCCCGTTCAGGCCGGGTCGCCTTGTCCAGGGGAGAAGAATTTTCCGTGGAGTAAACCATGAATGAAAAAACTCACGATGATGATAATTATGAACTTCCGCCCGGAATAGTTTTGCCGGAGGACAATTCATCCCCTTATCCCAATTGGAAAAAAGGTCTGCTTTCCGGCATTCCCTGCGGAATATTCTGCGCTTTTATTCTGGCGGTCAGTCCGCTTGGCAAAAGCCCACTCGGAAAATTCGGTTTTGGCGTTCTCGGTTTTTTAATGGGATTCTCAATGGCCGGAGCCATCGTTGCTTTTCGCCCTCCGAAAAACTGATTTTAAAATGGCTGAAAGCCCGCAATTCCGATAAAATTATGAAAAATGGAAAACAAAATGGATTTTGTCCCCGCCAATATTGCATTTGACGCGGGAACTCTGTTGCTCGAAAATCTTCCCTTGGAAAAACTTCCGGTTCCTCTGCTGCGCCGGATAAAATATGACGAACGGGTTTCATGTCACCGTTGCATGGCTTATCTTTACGCGCCGCTGGTAATGGCGTTACGGGATTGTAACGCCGCCTACCGTGACGAAGCAAAAAACTTTGCTCCTATAAAACTGAAGATCAGTTCCTCATTCTCTCCTCATTCGCATCAGCTTCAGGCGCTGGAACGCTGGAAAAAAGCCGGCTGCCGCGCGGTAACTGCTCTCCCGACCGGTTCAGGCAAAACCTTTCTGGCGGTACAAGCGATAAATTATCTTCAACGTCCGACT
>JBAYCO010000129.1:0-9108 GCA_041668685.1 Victivallaceae bacterium
ATTTTGCAGACCATATGAATATTGAACCGGAAAACAATAAATTTCCATAATGTACGGTCCGCATAAGGTTAGTAATATAGCAAAGGCAAAGTCTCTTTGCAAATTACAAGTTTCATCCTTGACTTTTACTAAAAAAGAGTAATTTTTCTTTAGTAGATTTATCACGCTTAACCCGCCCGAACATTTTGTCCGGCTATTTTAATTTCAGGAGTCGTATTATGCCCTTCAAATATGGGACTTTTGCCGTAACCATGTTTGTACTGCCGGAATATTTGCCGGAGTTTTTTGTGAAAATGTATCCCCAAATGCCAACCTGACCCGCTTGTCAATCGGATTACTGAAAAGGTTAAAAATGCATAAAATATAGGGAAGATAAAAAATGATCTGGACAATGAAAGTTAAATTGGTTGACGGCGCTTATGCGGAAGAACCATGCGTAAAATATTTAGAAGTCGACTCAAAGATAAATTTATATGAATTGCACCTGGCAATTCTTGAAGCCATCGACTTTGAAAATGACCATCTGTTTGAATTTTTTATCGGCAGAAACTGCCGTAACCGTTCATATCTTTTGATTGATGAAGATGACTTTGAATTTGATCCTGAAGAAGTATTTTTTGATATAAGGCTGGAAGGACTTTTTACGGGAAAGCCCAAAGGCATGAAGCTGATTTATAATTTTGATTTTGGCGATAACTGGATGTTTGAAATTACAAAAACACGTTGTAAAGCTAAAAGTCCCGAGCCCGACACAGAATATCCACGGCTTGTAAAAAGCGAGGGAACTAACCCTGTCCAGTACCCGTCTTATGAAGATTGAGTAGAATATATTTTGCGGTAAGTATGAAAAAAATAACAGTTAAAACGTATCGGAAAGACAAATTTTATCCCAAAGTTGTTCGAGCGACAGCCGAATTACTGGAAGAGTCGGATGAAATTTCTCCGGCGGCGATATTACTGCGGATAGGGAATCTTACATCTCGGGATTATGAAGCATGGCGTCATGGGCGCATCCCATATCTTGAGAAAGTTTTCCAGGGCAATTTGTCCAAAGCCAACCGTTACCTTCGGATCATAGGCTTTCACGCCCATGACTTGAATATGATCCCGGTTCACCGCACTTACCGGCAAGTCGGTAAAAGGAATAAACTACGCTTTACAAGATCGAACATCGCAACTCTGGAAAATCTGTATTCCCGGCATTTTCGCAGGAATCAGGGCTCGGCTAAACAGCAAGTTCGAGACGAAACCAAAAGCGAAAACGAGACAATAGAACGAGGCAACTTATGAAACTATCTGAACGGGACAGCAAGCTTTTTTTCAAATTAATGCGTAATTTGCATTTTTATGCTAACCGTAAACTCAAGATTTATCCGGAAGTGCAAAGCTTTGATGATTATGTCGGACTTGATCAGGAACAGAAGATGAAATTACGCAACGCGCTTTTTGACAATGTGAAAATCATTGATTCTTTTGTACGGGACAACCCCAATAATTATTCACGGGAAGAGCTGCATATAATTTCAAGCTGGAAAAGTTTTATCAGAGACCATTTCTTTATTGAACGCATCCTGAAAAAATACAATGTTTTTATACGGAATAATGAGGTTTATGCCGTATCGGCGCTTATGCAGGGAATTGACGAAGTGAGCCGTTGCCATAATTTACCGCTGTATGTTGATACGATACTGCTGCCGTTCAAGGGCAAAATCATTTATGACGGTTTTTTAAATCTCACATCCATGTCTTTCGGAGGCAATATAGCACATGAATTAAAAGAAAAATATATGCGGGCAAAGCAGAATAACCGTATTATTGATACGCTTGAAGCACCGTCTTATGAAACTGAACAGCCGGAAAAGTCGAAAACGGTAAAAAGCTGGGAGCCTGAATTGGAAAAACTAACAAAACAGGCGAAACGGCTTAAAGGAGCCGCAAATTCGCCGGCAATCCATGGGGCGGCATTCAGTCTGGTAAAGGCAAGTATTGAATTTGCCCGGCTGGCGGTATCAAGTTCCAGAGACCGCAATGAACTTCGCAAGGCTTTGGAAAAGATAAGGCGTACTTACAACAAATCAAGCACTGTTCTCTACCGGGAAGATTAGCAGCCTGTCGGACTGAGGGCTTCTTGACGAGAGAATCATCCGGCAAAGCCGGGATGAGCGATTCAACCAAGTTTCACATCCTTAAGCTGGAGAGTCCGAAAACTGTACGTTTTTTTTGTTCAAGAACCTTTCTTATACTTGAATCAAGCTCTATCCACTGCTAAATTCATCTTAGTCAAAGAAGGTTAATAATGATGGCAAAGACACGAGCAACCTGTTTTATTATTGCCGGACCAAACGGGGCCGGGAAGACTACTTTTGCCATGAAATATTTACCGGAATTAGGGTGTTTACGGTTTATCAATGCGGATGAGATTGCAAGGGGGTTATCCCCCTTGAACGAAAGCTCTTCGTTATTGACCGCCAGCAAAATATTTTTACATAAAATCGACGAATACATTGCGCTGAAACAGAATTTCGCGTTTGAAACCACGTTGTCGGGCAAAGCCTATCTTCCCAAGATTAAAGAATGGCGCAAAAACGGCTGGCGAGTGGAACTGATATATTTATATATTCCGAACGCTGAAACATCGGCATTGCGGGTAAAACTGCGAGTGGCGCAAGGCGGCCATAATATTCCTGCCGATGCTATTGAAAGGCGCTATCCTCGAAGCCTTGAAAATCTTTTTGGATATATGAAATACTGTGATTTCGTTCATTGTTTGGATAATTCCGGAAGTTCGATTACTCCGATATTCGACGGGCATGGAAAGGATATTGAAATTTACAATATTGAACTTTTTAATGAAATAAGGAAATACGCAAATGACTAATACCGCCAGCCGGAAAGCAACCGCCGTAATGGTGTCAGTCCTGCAGGAAGCTGTAAACGAAGAGCTTATAAAAAAAGCCAAACTTGGGCAAAAAGCAGTGACCTGTATTAACGGCAAGCCTCGTGAGGTCTCCGCCAAGTATTTGATCCGCAAAATGAGAAAAACTGGAATTATCAAGGACTGAAGTTCACAAGCTATCCCAGTCTCCAACAATCTCCCGCCATACCGGATATCCGGTTGGCGGGAGATTGTTGAATTTGCTTGCGGCAGAGACATTATACGGTTTCGGTGATGACTTCTTTGAAATCGTCAATTTTTACTTCATTTGATGATTTTGGCTTGTCGGTATTTTGACCGCCGGTATCTCCCTTGTCTTTAGCTTTGATTTCTTCAGCTACTTTATCTATACTGACTTTATCCTTCTGTTCCTTACCTTTGGCGATACCGCGCTTGACCATGTTCATGAATCTGATCGTACAGATCCGGTGGTTTTCATTCTTGATCTCTGCAACGATTTTATCACATGCCGGAACGATTTTATCGCTTTTACGATTAGGACATTTGTCCGGTAAGTTCTGAATAAGACTTGAAAGCTGGTGTTTAACCTTTATTTTTCGAAGTCCAAATCAAAAATAAAAAAGGAAAAAGCCGAAAAAAAGAAGATTTGCGAAAACCAACTACACCATCGTGCGAAAACCGAGTCCCTAACTACAGAAACGGTACTAAATGGTACCTTTTTAACGCATTTTTAGGTTGATTATGGTGCCGATGGTGGGATTCGAACCCACACTCCCGCGAAGGAACTGCGCCCTGAACGCAGCGCGTCTGCCAATTCCGCCACATCGGCTCAATTGTTGAGTGAGTCTATAGATTAATGCCAAAAATAATATTTTCAAGCAGAAATATTTAAAAAAATAATTTTATTTGAAAAATGTGCCTGAATCATTTATTTCCCATTACCTGTTTGATGAAATCGCCTTTGGCTTCGGTATAACGGATGCGGTTATTGCGGTGTGCGGCGGACAAATTTAATTTCAAGTCGGCATAGGCGGCCGCGATATTGGGATTTTGCCGCAGAATATCCCGAAAACGGAGCTCATTGTCCTTAAAACCGACAGCAACGAAATGCAGGTGGTGAGTACGTATGCCGGAAGCATTTCGTTTTATGCACCAAGTGAAAAAAGGCGGTATATTTTCGTTCCGGAGCGGCCGCCAGAAGCAATCATATCCCTGGGGGGCGAGTACTTCCGGTATCAGGTTTTTTCCTCTTTGGACATCGGTGATTTCAATAAGCATGTCAACTATCGGTTTAGCCGCGAGTCCAGGCACGGCGGTTGAACCGAAATGCTCGATCCTGATCAGCAGATCGGCGGGCAGGCATTGCTGTAAATGTTCTTTTTCCTGCTCAAAAAACCTGGGCCAATCGGGGTTGTATTTAACGACTTCCACGCTTTCAGCCGTAACCCGTTTGATTTTTTCTTCCAGACTTTCCTGTCGCATATAATATTCCCGGCGTCTTTTATTTTTCTTAACAGGGAATATACAGCTTCGTTACGAGTTGCCAAAGAATTTAAAAAATAAAAATCCGATTTACTTCCAGTTAGCTGCGATCTCTTTTGCGGTCTTGAAAACTCCGCCGCGTTTTTTCAACTCAGCTAATAATATGTCGAATTCCCGGCAGGCCGCATCGCCGCAGTTCATAGTGATGAACGGCCGCGGCGTTACGCCGGCTTCGCCGTAATCGATTGTTCCCTGCGGCATCGGATAGAACTCCCACGGATGAAAATAGAATGCCAATACCGGACGGACTCCGCGGGCTTTGACAAACTTGATAAAACTGTCTACTTTTGCCAGCAGGGCTCCGGCCGATTCGGTACGGAAAAGCGGCCATTGATCACGGTCCCGCTGGTAGGGATCGTGGCTTTCCATGGTCAGGTCGCAAAAATTCGGAATTTCAACTAAATTCAGATCGCCTTCTTCAATCCAACTGTTTCGGGACGGGTGATATGGATAGTAAAGGTTGCGGTAAAAATACAGCGGCAGTGAAACATCAGCTTTGTACCCGAGTTTTTCGAGGACATTCGTTACCTGCGTACTTCCCCAGAGCCGCGGGCAGCGGAAACTCTCCGGACGGGCGCCGGAAACTTTCTCAACGATCCTGGTTGCTTCCCGTATGCGTCCCTCGACTTCAAACGGGAATACCGGCCAGTTGTTCGGCAACGGGAAAAGCGGATCGCCGAGGGTCTCATGGACTAAACTGTGACAGCCGGTTTCATGTCCGGCGTTTTTTACCAGTCTTACTGTCGCTGGATTGTTTTCAGCGGCGTGTCCGGTCCAGAAATAAGTTGCGGTCGCAGTGTGTTTGTCCATGATTTCGAGCAGGCGGGGAGTGCCGTGCCGCACTCCCTCATATTCGCTGGTAAAAGAACCGATATCGGTTTCCATATCGATCCCCAGCAGTATGTCAAATTCAGTTTTCATTATATTGTCGTATGCAGTTTATCCATTTTCTGGCTGAACGGCACAGCGCCGTTTTCAGTAATTTCATAACCGGTTTCTATGCGTACGCCGTTAAATTCAGGATGGCCGAAGAAACTTATATCGACGCATACGGTCATTCCGGGCGTCAGCACATCGTCACTGCCGGGACCGAAAAACGGGGATTCCGCCTCATGCAGCCCGATAGTGTGAACGAACGGACATACAAGATACTTGCTGAAACCGTGTTTTGCAAAGTAAGCGCGCGCCGGAGCGTCGATTTCGCGGCCGGTTTTGCCGACTGCCAGCATGTCTTTGGTCAGGCAGAAGGCTTCGCGCAGATATTTCATACATTCTTTCTGCCGGGCAGTGTATTCGCCGGAAACGGGGAGGGCGTCGCCCATGACTCCGTTGTAACCGTTTATTTTCGGGGACAGCCCGATCATTACCATTTCGCCTGCTTCGACTTTTTTCGAACTGGCGGTGGGGACGACGGCGCTTGAACGCGCGCCGCTGCCGACAATCGCGCTGAAACCGAAACCGCTGGCGCCGCGGCTGCGGGCGGCATATTCCCCGGCCGCGGCGATCTGTATTTCGGAAGCTCCGGGGACGATGGCTTCTTTCATGGCGTCATAACAGAGATCGGCCAGGCCGAACGCGGTTCGAATCTGTTCTATTTCCCATTTTGATTTAAGATATCTGAGACTGACGAAATTATCGGTTATATCGACCATTTCGACCCCGGTAAAGCCGTTTGCGATTCCCTGGTAGCAATCGGCGGGCATGCGGCCGGCTCCCACCAGCCCGATACGTTTTACTTTGCCCAAAGTCGCGTTCAACTCGGCGAAAAGACCGGGAAAATCAATGATTACGGCATTCGGATATTCCTCGTCCGGCACCATGAATACCGGGAAATTCCGGGTTTCAGTAACTGTGCTGTCAAGTTTGGCAAAGGGTTCGCTTTCGGGACCGCCCAACAGCAAAGGCGTACCTTTTCGCGGGATTACTACGGCGCCGCTTTCAAACTGCGGACACCAGCCGGTCAGGTACCAGCCGTTGCCGATGTTGAATTCATCATAGTAGACCAGCGCCAGATCAAGATTTTTTTCTTCCAGCAGGTTGCGGACTTTCGCGATCCTTTGATCGCATTCGGATTGAATCAGATAACCCATTTTTAACCTCGTTTTTATTATTTCCATTACAAACTGTTTGTAGCTGACATTGAAAAATATAATAATTATCACGGTTTGCTTCTATGCGTTTCCTGCTGTATATTATGCATATACTGATATAATTAAGTTTTAAGGTTTAGGTTTTAAGGGTTAAGGGAAAATACAAATTTAAAAAAGAATGATTTTGTCAAAATAACAAATTTCTTAAATTTGAATTATGGATGTAAAAACGATCAACCGGAAAATTTTTACTGAACTTGGCAGGGAAAAAAAACTTGCGCAGTATCATGACATTATCTATAAACTGCTTGGCGTAGTGGTTGACTTTATCAACGCCGAGGGTGAATCGCTGAAACTATCCCGGATGCGGCATTTCAATCCTTACTGCGTCATGCTTAGAAGCACGAATTCCGGTTTTGCCGCCTGCCGGGAATGCGACCGGAAACACGCGCATCAGGCCAGCCTGAAACACGATATCGTAAGGTACAGGTGCCATGCCGGTCTGACTGAAATGTTCATGCCTTTTTACAGCAGTTCCGGGGATTATATCGGCTGTATGACTTCCGGGCAGTTCTTTTCCGAAAACGATACTCCTATGGATGACGGGGCGGTGCGCGAAATTGCCCGTGCGCACAAACTTGATCCGGAGATCATGTGCGGTTTGTATCACCGGACAAAAGTCCTCTCTTCGCTGCAAGTCGAAGGCATAATAGAATACCTCAATACCGTCGGGCAGATCATTGTCGAAACCCATAACAAACTGCTTTTTATGGAACTTATCGACGCGCCCGCCAAAATCCCTTTGATAAAGAAGTATGTGGAAGATAACTATATGAAAAAATTAACGGTTGAGGATACGGCGAAAAAGTTTTTCATGAGTCCGGGATATTTCAGCCATTTTTTCAAAAAGGAACTGGGCGTAAGTTTTATGAACTTCGTCAATATGTACCGTATTTCGCAGGCGGAGGAAATGCTCCGGGAAACCGGCAGAAATATCACTGAAATCGCTTTTCTGTCCGGTTTCGGCAGCTTATCCCAGTTCAACCGAACCTTCAAAGACCTTAACGGTATTTCCCCCAGGGAATTCCGCAAAAATTCCTGGCGTTAAGTCAAACGTAATATGTCGTTTACGCCCCTGGAGTATCTTTTATCTGCGTTTCCTGATGCAGCTACGCATGGGGCAACCAAGTAGGACGGCTTTCGATGAAAGCGGCAATGAACGACATTATATGGCCTGACGACGTTTCATGTCGCCGGTCTCATCGAGACTCGGCGCTACTTCAGATCGCAAAATCCTTAATCCGTTACCGGCAGACTTTGCCGGGGTTGAGGATATTCTGCGGGTCGAAAGCCTGTTTTATTCTGCCGAGCAGTTCCATTGCCGGATCCCCCAGCGATTTTTGCAGGAAAGACTTTTTGGCGTAGCCTATCCCGTGTTCTCCTGACACCAGGCCGCCGAGCGTGTGCGCGTCGGCGTACATCCGGTCGAAAACCGCACCGAGTTTTTCTTTCCAGGTTTCTTCATCAAGCTGGTCTTTCAGGGCGTAAATATGCAGATTTCCGTCCCCGGCGTGCCCGAAATTCATTATCCTGACGCTGAATTCGTCCTGCAGAGCCTTGGTGTTTTTAATGAAGTTTGCAACGAGGTTGCGCGGAACGACGACGTCGCATTCATCCATTTCCGTGGTCGATGATTTTATGGCTTCGAGGAAAGCGCCGCGGGCGGACCAGATGGCTTCGTTCCTTTCCTGCGTATTCGATATGAATACGTCCAGCGCGCCGTTGTCCAGGCAGATATGCGCGACTTTTTCGTAGGCGTTTTCCACTTCCTCTTTGCTGTTGCCGTCAAAGGTCAGCAGCAGGTAGGCGGCGGCTGAACTGTCGGGAAAAGCCTTGCCGAGGAATTTTTCAGCCGCCAGGATCACTTCCCGTTCCATGAACTCTATAGCGGTGGGGATGGATTTTGACTTGATGATCAGCGGGACGGTTTCAATAGCCTGCGCCAGGTCCGGGTAAGGAATCAGCAGGCTTATCGTTTTTTGCGGCAGCGGCAGGAGCCGGAGCACCGCTTTGGTAACGATTCCCAAAGTTCCTTCGGAGCCTACGATCAGGTCTTTCAAACTGTAACCGGAACTGTTTTTGACGATCTTGCCGCCGAATTCCATAATATCGCCGTTCGCCATCACGACCTCAAGTCCACGGACGTAATCGCGGGTAACGCCGTATTTGACCGCCCGCATGCCGCCGGCGTTGGTATTTATATTGCCGCCGATGGTGGCGCTCTTTTCGCCCGGGTCCGGCGGATAGAACAGGTCATGCTCCTCGACGAATTTTGATATTTCCATGAGCAGGACGCCGGGTTCTACCGTGAGGGTCAGGTTTTCTTCGTCGAGTTCGAGTATCCGGTTCATTTTGCTCATATTGAGCATGATGCCGCCGTGGATCGCCACCGAACCGCCGACCAGTCCGGTACCCTGGCCGCGCGGGGTTACGGGGATATTGCGGGACGCGGCGTACTTCATTATCGCCGAAACTTCTTCGGCGCCGGATACTTCGACGAGCGCTTCCGGGTATTTGTGG
>JBAYCO010000130.1:0-9066 GCA_041668685.1 Victivallaceae bacterium
AGTTGAGATGAAAAAGATAATCTAGAAAAACACTCATTTATAAGTTCAATGAAATTGTTTATTATCATCTTTTACTTGAATAAAAATCAAATCGAGAAATATTCGACCAACGGCATTAACTGGGGAAATATAGTAAACAGTGTTCGCTTTGTCGGTTGGGACGGGGGGTACCCTGCGTCCGGGTTAATATCCCCCCGTGAACGTTATACTTGGAAATGATCCAGCAACCATCGGAATCAAAATCCAAAGCACAGAAAATAATAATAGAACCGGATTTGATCATACGTGAATCATCCGGCAAATGCGAGAGATTGACATGAAACTTAAATTTCTTGGTACATCGGCGGGAGAGCAATATCCCGGCATCTGGTGTAACTGCGCTAATTGTATGCGGGCACGAGTACTTGGGGGTAAGAATATTCGTCGGAATTCCTGTCTGTGCGTCGATGATGAAATGCTGGTGGATTTTCCTTATGAGATCGTTTCACAAACACGTGATTTTGGGGTTGATCTACAGGGGGTTAAAACTATTCTGGTAACCCATTCGCATAAAGACCATTTTCACCCGTATATTCTTGCTTGGCGATTCGCGATAAACAATGATATATGTCTCAATATCGAAAAATTCGGGCCACGCTTTTCACCTTTACCGCTGACGACTTTGTACGGTAACCGGGAAGTTTGCCGTTTAACCGGGGAGGAACTTGGGAAGCTGGAGAATTATGCTTTAAGCTTGCACGAGATACATCCTTTTGAAGAATTTGGATGTGGCGGAAAAACCGTCATGCCGGTTAGGGCGAACCACCACACCGAAAAAACAGAACCCCCCTTGAATTTCATCATTTTTGATGGAGTATCAACACTTTTTTACGGACTTGATTCCGGGTGGTTTCTGCCGGAAACCTATGAGGTTATAAAAAAATATAAATTTGATGCGGTTATCGTCGAAGGCACTTTTGGCCTAGCTTCGGTTGACGAGCAACATTTTGACTTTAAGCAGGTGAAAGCAGCAAAGCAGCTTTTTGCAGGTGACGGGCTGTTGAAAAAAGGCTCGGCATTTATCGCAACGCACTTCTGTCCGCACCATTCGCCGACGCATGATGAGATAGAAGCTTATTTTGCGGGAGAAAATATCATTCCGGCCTATGACGGGATGGAAATCGAAATCGGAGATGAAAAATGTTCGTAAATCACTGGCATGTCGCTCCTGAAGGAACTTTTAGGGGAAAAAATCCTGCGCAAGGAACCCTAGCCGAAGTTCGGGAAACGATGCATAAGCTTAATATAGGTCGGGCTTTGGTGTTTGCGCCTTTTATGCACTGTATGCCGAACGACATTTGGTATAATATTCCGTTGAAGGACGAACGCGAATGCAATGAGTGGCTATATAAGTCGCTTAAGGAGTATCCTGAAATGGAAGGTTTTGTGACGGTCAATCCCTTAAATCCAGATGCCTGTGAAATCGTATCCGAATATATCGGGAAAGGGTTCCGGGGAATTAAAATACACCCTGCTGTGTTTCAGGTACAGGTGGACGATACCGCCTGTTCACAATATTATTCTACCATCCAGGATTTAGGAGTTCCACTACTGATCCATACCGGATCGCACGGCTGGATGCCGGAGAAATACCGGCCGTTGCGGCTTGGAAAAGTTGCCCGTAAATATCCCCGCTTAAAAATCATAATTGAACATACCGGCGGTACGGATTATTTCGAGGAAGCGCTGGAAGTGCTAAAAAATAATCCTAATTGCTATGCGGGCATAACTTCAACTTTCATTCGGATTGTTCAAGGGGGGATAACCAACACTTCTTATCTGACTCCGGAGCGTCTTTTGAAACTCATCAAGACAATCGGCGCAAGAAAAATGATATATGGAACAGATTACCCGTTCAACAAATTGGAGGACACGAAGTATGAACTTGATTTTATCCGCTCCTTGGAAATCAGTAATTGGGAAAGAGAGTATATTCTGGGAAAAACACTGAAAAGCTTATTGGATGCAAAAAATATTTGTTCGACAAAACAAATTGAATTCGCAATATCTATGTAGTGTACAAACAAATAACGAAACGTTGTCAAGTCAAAGGAGAAGTACAAATGAAAAAGTTTAGTATCAGATGGAAATTCAGAAGGACATGTAAACTAAAGATTTTCACACTTATCGAACTCCTCGTTGTGATTGGCATCATTGCCGTTCTTGCATCAATGCTACTGCCGGCGTTGAGTAAAGCCAGAGAAAAAGGGCAAACAATTGTCTGTGTAAATAACCTGAAGCGATGTGGTCTGGCAATTTTGATGTACGCGCAAGACTATGACGGATGGACCTTCCCTAGTCAGGCATGTCCATACAGGGTTCCAGATTTTTTTTATTCCACAACCGCTCCCATTTGGTATTTTGTCCTGTGTAATGGCAATTATCTTCCTCGTTTGACGGATTGGGACAGTAATAAAAACGCCTGGAAAGTTATCAGATGTCCAAGTTGGCCAACTTATACAAAAACTGCGGGGGATTACTGTAGATCCTATGGAATGCGAAACGTTGGATGGAGCAAAATTCATAATAATACAGATCCTTCTCATACTATATGGCTTGCGGATTCAATCCTGCTTAGGCCGACTACTGTCGTTGACAGGCTTCAGTCATACGCTTTCCGGCTTACTGATGGCGGAAATGACAGTGATCCTTATATCCACATAAGACATAATGGAACTGCCAACTGCTGGTTTCTGGATGGTCACGGGGAAAACAATAACATATTGGAGTTAAGGAAAGATCCCGATTTGCATGCAGCAGTTTTAAGAGATGATATCGACTGTATAGGTTGGTAGAACCGCAAAAGTAATTAATTAAAAGGGGGTGCAAAATATGAGTTTGGCAATAAAATAACCAGTTGCGGAACGAGTAGCTCTCTGAACGCAAAGAGCAAGTCTGTTTTGTTAATTGCATTTAAAAAACGCAAACTACTTTGCATTTCGCACGAGTCTAAAATTTATTAAAATAATGGAGAATAACATGGTGAAGAATATAAGAAAAGGATTGAGTTTGGTATTGTTAGGTATGATTTTTTGTTTTTGCAATTATAGTTCGGCGGCAAAAAATGGACTGGCAGGTTATTGGAAATTTGACGAAGGTAAGGGGCGTACAGTTAAAGATTATTCAGGTACCGGAAATAACGGAAGTATTTTCGGGTGTGAATGGGTTGAGGGAATTTCAGGTAAAGCTCTGTTTTTCAACGGCAAAGACAGTTACGTGGAAATACCGGATTCACCGAATCTGAATATAACCGGGGAGCTTACTCTTGAAGCATGGATTAAGCTGGAACATAGCCCTGCCGGAAGCGGTATTCAACGAATAATACGGAAAGGAGGATATTTTCTGCAGTTTCAGAAAGGTATGGTATTGTTCTTTATCCAGAATGCGGAAAGGCAATATGGACTATCGGCAAATATGGACTGGCAGCCGGGAATTTGGTATCACATCACGGTAACATACGATGGAGCTACGATGAAAATGTATATCAATGGCAGGCTGAATAAGTCTAAAGCGTTGACCGGCAAAATAATTACCATGAAAGTTCCGCTTGGCATCGGTGTTTTCATTGATTGGAATAAAAAGTCCGGATATTTCAAAGGAACAATAGATGAGGTAAAAATCTATAATTGTATTTTATCTGCTAAAGACGTGGAAAAAAACTGGCAGAAATTCAATAGAGCATCTAAATTTAATAACGCCTCCAAAGTTTCTTCGGAATACCCTGAAGCTTCTGTGGTTAGTTCTCCCAAAATTAGTTGTAGTTCTCTTATAAAAAAGATAAATTTACTGGACAATTCAATAAAAAAAGCCGAAATCAGGAAGCTTGATGTTTCCGCTCAGAAAATATCTTTGGCGACAGCCCAAGTATTTATGAAACTTATTTCCAAATATAAACGAATCCGGACCAATAAGGGAATATTGTCTGACTTCGTTTTGGCGGAAACGAATAAAATAGTAAATGCGGCACTGATAGAACTCGAAGAGATTAAAAAGAATCCTCTTCCATCGGTAAAAATACCTACGGGCCGAGTTGAAAAGATCCGTATTGAAAACGGGATTTTTCTGCGCGGAAACCAGCCTGTTTTTCTTTCCGGATTCCTTTCTGATAATACCTCGGAATCAAAAGATCTAGGAGCTAACCTTTGTGGTTCTCAGATTAGTTATCTAGGAAATATGCAGTTTCACGAAGGGAAGCCGACTGCCGTAGCTATGTTCAATCCCGGTACTCACGATTGGGAATACAGTGAGGTAATAATTAATCCCGATAAACGGGTGCATTCTTTACATCTCTATTCTTTTCTCCGGCGTACTCATGAGGGAATGGCATGGTTCGATGACTTGTATGCTGGAGAATATAAGGGCGAAAAGGAAAAATATGTCGGACCCGCTTCTGCTGCCAACTTGAAATCTTCCAACCTGATAAAATGTCCCGGCTTTGAAAATGACGGACCGTGGATATGGGAGTCCCGCGGATATCAGATGGACCGGGAAATAACACATTCCGGTAAGCAAAGTATAAGATGTAATGTCAATTTACCGGGAAAAACTTCCGGTTGTAAAGGAGAGATTTTAGTTAATCAAGATAAAATTGGCCCGATTAAAATCAGTGGGTGGAGCCGGGCAAAAAACGTGACTGGAAAGAAAGATGCAGGTTATAGTCTTTATATCGATTATCGTTATATGAGCCCCAATCTGGGATGGAACAAGTTTGACGATTCTTATTTCAGGGGTATACTGCCAAGTTATCGGTCTGCGGAACAACAGGGATTTTTCATTGCGTCCTGCCTTTGGGAACATCGGGCGCCGGGCTGGCTTGCAAAAGTTGCTCCAGATATCAACGTGACTGCAAATAATATCTGGTTCCGCAACAACATGGATGTAGATCATCCGCTAAGCAGAAAATTCAAATATAACTGGTGCAACTATGTGGCTTCGCAATTGAAGGATATTCCTAGTCAATTCTGTTATTCTTTGATGGGGGAGGAACGATGCAATGCCAGTTTTAAAAGTACTTATACGGCTAAAAGATACGAAAACTGGCTGAAAAAGAAGTATGCGAATATAGCTAACCTGAATAAGGCTTGGGACAGTAGTTACCGGGATTTTACGCAGGCTTCCGAAGAACTTGCCTGCAAAGTAACTCCCGGCGGTAAAGTCACCAATTGGCTTTCTTATGATTTGGATAACGAAAAAAATATTTCCAGACACCGTGGAGCGTATTATGACTGGCACCGTTTCAATCAATATCGGTTGACGAGTTGGAATCAGGCTATGATCGACGGGATTAAAAAAGCGGACCCGGCCGCGCTTATCTGTTGCTGGCCGCCGGCGGGGGGGCTGATAACAGGTCCTTTTGGCACCTATTCTCGTGGAGGCATAAACTGGGAAGATATCATTACGCAATGTTCTGTAGTTGGCTGGGATGGAGCTGTTATTCCCTGGGAAGCGGCTGAAGCTAAGGGAGGATATATAAGGGAACAGGCTCAATCAGCAAAATACAATCTTGGCTGGAGAACGGAGATTATCTATTACGATTTTGCCAAATCGCTTGCTCCGGAAAAACCGATCTTTGATCCGGAATGGCATACCGTGACTTCTTTTAAACATCTTTGTCCGATTGGTACTCCGGCTGATTTCTTGCGAACCGCGCTTTGGATGGAACACCTTCATGGAATGGGAGCGCATTTGGCATGGTATTGGCAAACTACTCCTGGAACGGCGGAATTTCTCGGCGGCTTCCTTACCCAACCGCAGCTTTTAAACGCTTGGGGCAGAACCATGCTGGAACTCAGGCGGTTGATTAAATATATCACCTTATTCCCGCAATTGGAAAGAAAAGTGAGAATACTCTATTCCGAAGCCTCTTCCATTCAGGAGGGAAAGGCTTACGGCGACAAACTGAGTGAAATATACGAGTCGCTTTATTTCCTCGATTATCCGGTCGGTTTCATAACTGAAAAAATGATCCGCGAAGGGAAATTAAAGGATTGCGCCCTGTTGGTAATACCGAACTGCCGCTATGTAAATGAAGAAACGGTTTCCGCGATCAGGGCATATCTTGCAAAAGGAGGAAAAGTCGCAATACAAGGCAGAGAGGCGCTGCTTTATGACGAATACGGGAAAAAACGGGATATTGAAGATTTTCTTGCCAGGAATATATATTTGCATGGGAATACTCCGGAAGAATATGCCGGGCAACTGGATAAACTCATTGACACCGCCGGAGTAAGAAGAACGGTAAGAGCTTTGGATAAAGCCGGGAAAAATGTTTGGGGCGTGGAATTAAGGACCGCTTCACATCAAGGTCGCAGAATAGTCTATCTTATCAATCAAAATAAAGATAACTGTGAAATCATGTTGAAAACCGGACGGAAAAAAGCCCGGAACCTGGTTAATAACCAGATATTGAATATAGAACAGCCTTTTATCCTCAAACCCAGAATGCCGCTTCTTCTAGAGATCGGCGGCATTTAAACATTGGAGCCTTAAAAATGATTTACGTTGGTATTAACGGCACTTTATACCGCCGCGATATTGAACTTAAAAATTTTTCCGAAGCTATTGATTTCATGCTGAAAGAGAAGTTGGGAAATCTATTTACGGATTTCACTGTTGAATTTGCAGATGAAGTTATCCCGAGTCTTCAGACTGTTCTCTCCGCACCGGAAGATTCGGCGGTGCAGGCAGCGGTGAAATGTGCGGCAAAAAATTTTTTTTATGCACCGATATATGCGGATTTTTCCCAGAAAACCGCAGATTATTTAAAAGCCGAATGTCATAAATATTTTCTGGGGCCGATAATCGGTGAACCCAGCTGTCTTCCGGTCTCAAATTGGAATAAGGAGCCGCGGTTGGTAAACGATACAACCCGGCATCTGAATCACAACGCCCCGATTTGTTTTGCCGCCAATATGCAGGAAGCCAAGGATACTTATGTAAAGTGGCTTGGAGATTTCATAAAGAAATATCATACGCAGGGGTTTGACAACGTTATTCTGGTGGAGCCCAATACATTTTTTCATTATGCGCTCGAAGCCGGAATAGACACTCCATGTGGTGAATTATTGCCGCGAAGAGTAGATCCTGTTTTATCGGCATTACGCGGTTCAGCATCAGCTTACCGGAAAAATACCTGGGGAGTCTGGGTGGCAATCGGATGGTATGGCGGCACCAACGACGGGTTTAAGGATTTGAGGTTTAAAATAGCCCTGTACGCTTCTTATTTACATGGCGGAAAAATATTTGTTCAGGAATCAGACCATTTTGGAATCACTTCGGAAAATCAGGAAAAAAACAGTGGTCTTTTCAATGAATTAAGCGTCAAATACCGACATATTTTGGCGGAATTTTACGAGTACACTCAAAAGCATAAAAGACCCCGCAGCAATCCGGAAGTATCCATTGCCTTCCTTAACGGCAACCTTGACGGCTGGATGGGAGCGAAAAATAAATATATCTGGGGACAAACGAAAATGGGCTCTCAATGGGAATATGGTCCCCCGGAAGAGGGTTGGAATCTACTGGATTATTTTTATCCTCAGTCTTCACCGTATCCGAAATTAAATAAGAATTTTCATTTTTCAGGAGCGCCTTATGGAATTGTTGATATTGTACCCGTGTACAGCGCACCTTTGAGTATCTTGAAAAAATATAAATGCCTGATTATGCCATCCTGGAACACGATGACCGAAACTATTTATCAAAAACTACTAAAATACGTCCAGACCGGCGGGGTGCTCTTTACCGGGGTGGCCCAGTTCAACACCGGGAGTGACAGAGCCCGAGAATGGCAATTATTTAATAGCGGAGACCTGAGCGATTTATGTGGATTTACAGTGCCGGATACCGTAAACCCGGATGCCCGCAGTTCCATCTCCCGTCATTACGTTAAAGTGAATGAAAACTTCATTCTCGGCATGGCCAGCGGCACGAAATACCTGGTTCCATATAGTCCTGAACAGGCTTGTTCCATAAAATTAGGAAAAAGGGCCTCAGCTGTAATTTCTTTTGCAGATAATAATACCAAGCCTTTTTTGATAAAACATACGGTGGGTAAAGGGCTTGTACTGACATTTGCGGTTCGGGACTGGATAGGTAAAAGCTCTTACAATCCTTTAATTGCTGAAATAATTAAAAGTCTGGCAGACGCATATGGTATTGATACCAAACTGACCGGAAGTGCTTGGGTTGACTGGGCTGAATATAAATGGGATAATTCTTTTTCTAATATTTACCTTTTGAATACCGATACCCACCACAATGCAAAAATAAAAATGCACTTGACCGACGATCTGAGTGTCCCTTTAATACTTCCGCCAGGAGCATTAAAGATCCTTCATATAGCGAAAAAATTGGTTCTATGGGCCTCAGATAATCAGATATATTTCAAACCGTCACTTGTAAACTCATCTGATTGTTTTCTGGAGTTTGAGGTTAATTGTCCATTGAAAACAGTTGGAGAAAAAATCAAAGTGAACTTGATTACGGGAAATAATACTTTTGTGATTCGATATGACAACTGTTATATACCTGCTATAAAAAGAGAAGGTAAGTTGTTGAATTTTTGCTTACAGCCAATAAGAAAAAAGGTAAATTAAACATAATTTTGACTTAACGAAATATTACTAAACGATAATGAATGCTTTGAAGATCATAACCGGGTTTGACGGCGCCTGTCCGTTTTCCGATGCAGGCGTGACGAAAAATAATGACGGGAGTTTTGAGATTCGCCCATTCTGGCGCCCGGAGCCCGGGATCAGTGAAGAAGCGGTCGGTGCGGGCAGCCGTTTTTCCGTGAAAGTCGAAAACCGCTCAAATAGCGAACAGACGTTCAGATGTTATATCAACTGGCAGGATGAACAGCGAAAACGTTTGCGTTTTCATGACTGGGTGGCTGTTCTTTTTCCTGATGCCGGGGATTGGGTGATGCGGGCGGCTGAACTGGACGCTTCCGGCGCACGGATAAGTATTCCGCTGCCGCCCGGAACTACGCACATCGGGATGTCGCCTTATTACAGCTATGGCATG
>JBAYCO010000131.1:0-9047 GCA_041668685.1 Victivallaceae bacterium
CCGCGATATAGACTCCCCAGTCCTTTGCCCGAAAGTTTAAGAGAGCTTTTTCCCTGAATTGCTCCTTCGGATGAAAATGCCGTCAGACCGGGCGTCGTTTTCCAAGTCTTCGAAACCGCGTTGTTTTCAAAATTGTCCTCAATCTTTACAATTTTCTTTTTGAAAAAACCATTAGTAAATTGGTTTTTCTCCTGCTGATAATGCTGTTCAATTTCAGCGGCACTGAGGGAACGGTTGTAAATCTTGGCATCGGCAATAATACCGTCTTCAAAATGTACCGGTGATAAAAAAGTGATTTCCCCGGAGGACGGTTTATAATCCCCTCCCGGACGGGTTTGTTCGAGTTTGCCGTTGACATAAATTTTAACTTCATTCCGATTAAAAGTTCCCGCCAGATAATACCATTTTCCCGCGTCGAACACAGTTTTGCTGACCACCCCGTACCGGGGAAAACGGAAGTAAATCCGCCCATTATTTTTTCCGGCGTTAAATTCTCCATAGGGAGTGCTGAAAAATGGCTGAGATGATCGTCTCTGGGCGGTGATTGGCTGACTCAGGTAAATCCAGCATTCCAGACTCGATTCATTTGTGGAAAAATCCAGTTTACTGGCATCCATTCTGACAATGGTGGAAGTTCCATTAAATAGCAGGTATTTCCGCCGGTCATCGCCGAGCCAGTTTATCCGTCCGGTTATTTTACCGTTAATTTCACTGCCTGAACTGTCGTTGACTTCATTACCGAAGCCCTCATCAAACTTCCAATAACCGGCCGGTCTGGTACCGGATTGAGCGAAAGTTTCAGCAGTAGCCTGAACAAACGGCAGGATGCCGCAAATAACACTGCTCAGAACAAGCAATTTTTTAAATCCTTTCGTCATTTTTTACTATCCTTGTTTTTGGTACCAAAGAAAAAGCATTGTGTGGTTTTGCCTTTCGGCCCCAGCAGGATTTCACACCACCTGTTCACCGCGATGTCCAGTGCTATTTTGCCGTTTCCCTGATTATGCGGAGTTAAAGGGGTTAGTCTGAATTTGTCTGCAACCGCATCCCATTCTACTTTTTGCGCTTCCAGTTCTCCGGACAAGCCCAGCTTATTAAGATCGACAAGCAGTTTACCTTTCCAGTCGCCATGGTCAATGCCGTTGCCAGACGGAAATCTTCCCCGACCCTGGTTGATAATGGGAATTATATAAATATCGCCTTTCTTCTGTACCATGTATTCCAGCCAGCCGCTAAACGGGAAAAATTCAAAAGCCCTGGTCTTTTCAGCCAGCCGACCGACCAGTTCCCGCGCCACCTTCTCCCTGTCGGTTAAATAGTCAGTGGCAAATAAATAAGCCCGGCCTTTTCCGGTCTTTTTTTCGACCAGCAGCGGATCGCCGTTAGAAAACTTTTCCAGTACATTGCCGCCTTCAGGAATAAGCAGAGCATAGTTCAGCTCTTTATCTCCCCTCCGGAGTTTTTCCCGCGAACCGAGCTGCACCCCGAACAGATCGGAAACATCCACTTTATAATATTCCTGTTTATTTTTCCGTAATTGAGAAGCCGCCATCAACAGCGTTCCGCCGTATTCCACATACTTTTTCAGGTTTTCATACTGGGCTTTGTCCATCACATTGGCGTTGTTGACAAACACCACCAGTGCATAGTCTTTCAGTTTTTCCAGCGGAATATCCCAGGGAATCAGGTTGACCGGCCCGAACGGCGTACCGGTGAGCAGCCGTTCGGAATAAGTGGAACAGCTTTTGCCCCATTTATAAAAGAACATGTCCATCAGATCCCAATCTTTTTCTACTGTAAGCAAATCTTCCGAACGGTCGTTGAAGGCACGAATCCAGAATTTCCAGGTGGTGAACGGATCTACCGCGGCGCCGCGCATGAAACCGATCTTTACAATCTGTTTTCCACGTTGGGGATGCGTTTTCGCTAAGCGGCAGAAATTAAGGAACTCAACCCCTGTTTTGTTAGTACCGATTCTGCCGTCTTTGCCGGAGGCAAAATGCGGCCCGATCTCTGTCATGACCAGCGCGGGCCCGGCAAAAAGCGCCGTCGGATACATCTGCGCAAGTTCGCTTTCGTGAAAGTTCCAGATATTGGTACGGAACCAGCAGTCGATATCCAAACCCCACCGCTTGCCGTATGCTCCGGCGTTTCCTCTTGCATTAGCAATTGCCATATTCAGACTTTCCCGGTGAATATTCTTGCACAACACCAGATCGGCGCCGCCGCTATAATAATAAGCGTTGGGAAAAAGCGTACATGCACTCATATGAGTCCAAGTAATATTATTCAGTGCTTTTTTCCCTGCGGTTAGTGCGATAGTGCTTAGACTTTCCTGTTTCCACCATTGCTCCGCCCGCAGGATAGCCTTTATTTTTCCGGTCAGATTTAGGTCATCAAAATCGATATCAGCAGTATAAGGACAATTTTGCAAGCGTTTTTTTCGGAGACCGCTAACATCCGTCCAGTCATATGCTTCCATTTCCGGGAGGACGATATAATTTTGAAACTCTGGATAGTTCTTGTGAAGGTACAAAATATCATCGGCGAGCACTTTTGAAACGGGAGCTTTAAGTCGAAGGGAGCTCCGTTGCCCCAGCGTAAAGGGCGGATATTCAATTAATAAAACATTCATCCCCAGCTTTTTCATAAGACTTAAGCCACGGAGAGGAAGAAAATTCAATCGGTCTTCCTGTTTCGTGTTCTTAATACGTTTGTGGATGTCAACATAACAACCATCAGCACCGCTTTCGGCATATATTTTCAAGGCTTCCGGCAAATAACCATCTTCATCATCCAGAGCATAACTTTTTATTGCCACATCTTTATGGATAAGCCGCATCGTCTTGGGAGTTCCGACTATTTTTATATCCGCCGTCGGATAAGCCGGTTTTGCCACAGGAACTTTATCCCATTTTACCGGATGATCATAACTGTCAGGCACCGCCCATGACATATACTGCTGCCGCGGTAAAGAGTAAAATTTTATCTTGTTCGGCAATTTAATTTCTGGATAAGCAGTGGCGGCCACTGCTGGCAGCAACGGTCTACGGCCGTAACCGTATTGAGCGACCCCTCTTTCCCAGAGACTGAGAGTAGTACCGGAATTGCGGTTTAAGTCCTTGACCAGCCATAAATATTTTTCGTCCTTATCGGTATTGGCATAAACAAAGTTAAACTCAGTATAAAGAAACGCGACATCGGCATTCTGTTTCGCCCATTTTTCATCCTGGCCGACAACAGTCATTTTCCGGTAATGGCCATCCTTTTTGTCCCACACTTTTTTGTTGCCGATCACTGCATAATCCGGTTCCAGACCAGCGGGGAATTTGAAATAAAATTTATACTCGTAACTCTTTTCCAGCAGTCTTTTTTGGGGAAACTGGATCCGGATGCCAAATATGCCATTGCGCTGACTGGAATCTGTCGCTTTTACAGAAAGCAACGCCCGATAAGAAGGCGGGATCGCTTCCAGTTCAACCCCGTAACTGAATACATCCAGATACCCGTAATAATATGCCTGCGCCAGTTCAGTGATATAATCAAGATTAAATACTCTATCCCATTCTTCCCACCCCTGACTTCTTGGGAAAGGAGGCCGCTCAACCAACTCACCGGTTTTCCCCAATTCCGCATTTGCGGCATGAGTGGCACTACTTGCCTTGAAGCGCGACCGCACTTCCTCACTGCTCAACGCTTTTTTGTATATCCTTGCTTGGGAAATAAAAGTCGGACTGGTATGTCCGGGGTTGAGCAATAATCTACCAGTGGTGCCAATGTCGGAGAGATGAGCAATTTTACCGGTTTGGGAAGTATAGGTTCTATCATTTTCCAGTTTGCCGTTGACATATAGTTCCGTTTTGCATTTTCCCGCTGTGTTTTTGAACACCCCAACAAGATGATACCATTGGTTTTTACTCAAAACAGTTTTTGTTCCTGCCCAAGCACCAACCTTGTCGACGGTATCTGTTCTGAACACCAACATTCCTGTTCTATGGTAAATCTGAAAAGAGCCCCTCGATGCTGGATTACTGAAAAACGCATTCCAGTAATCTTCTCCACACTTCAGGTTGGCTGTCAAATAAACCCAGCATTCAAGGCTGATTTCATCACTACACTTTAAGGAGGGAGAAGTATTCACCGTAATTCGGCTGTCGCGTTGCAACCGCAGGTAAGTACCTTGCCTAGTCTTTGTCCATGCTGTATTGACGCACCTGGCATCGTTGCCGTTGCCGGAACAGTCCTTAATGATGTTCCCTTGCCCTTCGTCGAATTTCCAGTAACCGATCAACCCCGAATCTGGTTTGGGAACAGTATTGCCAGCTATAATGATCGTCGGAAAAGTTGCAACCACTAAATGCAAAAATGCTATTAATTTCACCAAACAATACTGCCGCCTGATTTTAAAAAAACGTTCTGAATTATAATAGTCGGTATTGGATAATACATTCCCGGTACTCTTAGCCATAATCTGTTCTTCCTTCACCATTTGATAAAATAAAAATTTATATTCTTTCATAATATCCGAATTTTTTCATGTTCTTCTATTGCCGATACCATATACCTTCGGCTTCCGTATGCGCATCCAAATAGGCTTTCTTATAGACATCGACATGACCATCGAAAAAAAGGACATTCGCCGTCAAACCGGGATGTCGCCCGGATACCGCACGAAGAGTACTGTTAGCGGTTACTGCAACGCCCATAGCTCCGTTTGATAATTGCCCATACGAATCGCACAAAAGCATTGTTCTGGCGGGTCTTACTATCTGAACCATTTTTTGATAGCCATAGTTAGTACCTCCAGGGTTCATATAGTTATATCCAATACCTATATCTGAAAATACACTACTCGCAACTTTGGTTGCATCATTTGATATATAATCAGCTAAATCTCTACCACTACATTCCGCCAAAGAGGCCGGACACTCAAATGCCGCGCCCCGGCATTCCACATAAGGCAATAACGGAAAAGGCCATTTTAAATCTGCGGTTACTGCTCCAACCTGCTTGTACCAATAAACGGCCGGAACCCAATCTTCATAATCAGTTTCGTACATATCGAAGGCGATTCCCAACTGTTTCATGTTGTTGGCGCAGGCGCTCCGTTTGGCGGTTCCCCGCGCTTTGCTCAGAGCCGGCAACAACATGCTGGCGAGAATCGCTATGATCGCGATCACGACGAGCAATTCAATGAGTGTGAAAATCCCATTCTTGTTAACCTTTTGTTGTTTTGCGTGTAACATTTTATACCTCCTTCATTTATTTGTCTAGTGCATGAAAGTTCAGGCGTAATACTCCAATGCTCTGCGTCAGCGATAGCCTCAGCAGAAAATTATTTATTTCTTTACAACCGCCAATTCTATGTCTGTTACCATTATGAAGAATATATCCTTGAAAAAATTATTCTTGGACTGAATTATAAATTTACAATAATAATAACAAAAAATCAATACAGTCCAAATTTTTTCTGGTAACCGCCAGGATTCAAACCGGTTTCGAGTTTAAACACGCGATAAAAATAACTCAGATCATTGAAGCCGCAATCATAGCATGTTTCAGTAATAGTTTTCCCGCCGATTGTCAGCATTTGTTTGGCAGCAGCCAAGCGGCGTTGCCGCAGTGCTTCAGTAATCGTCATACGGCTTTCAGTTTTGAACATTCGACACAATGTGCTTTTATTAAGTCCGATTTTCCCGGCAAGCACGCCCAAGTCAAAATCTTCGGCATAATGTTTTTCTATAACATGTTTAATATAAGACACAACCCAAAATGATGTTTTTTTTCTGACTTTTTTTGAACTCAGGCGACTGATCTGGATGAGCAGGTCAAGTAATTTGAACCTGATCGAATTGCGGAAATTGGGCAATTTATCATTAAATTCTTTTTCAAGGTTTTTTATTTGCGAATGAATATTCCTGGCCTCGAGGATATAGAGCATTTCCCGTCTTGTTTCTTCTATCTCCTGATGGAAATTGGGGTGCAGAATAGTAAAAAAATCAAAATCATCGCTAAGCTTGTTTATTTCCGCTTCAAGTAATTGCGGCATAAACAATATATTGAAAATTTCTATTTTTTCCGATTCAATAATGAACGTCGTACAGTCATTCGGGTGGATCAGGAATAAACAACCCGGTTTTAAGATATATTTTTTGTCGTTTATTATTTTCCAGCCGGATCCTGATTCCACATAAATTATCTTCCAGAATTCGCGTTTGCATCTGATGCTGTCATTATAATCTCCGTGGTAATGTACCTGCCGAATGATATTGAAGGTAAACTCCGGACGGAAAAATTGTGCCGCACGAAAATATTTTCTGGAAATTTTCATACAGTTCCTTAGTTATCTGCAGTTTACTTATTATACAATAACACCAGGCCTGATTAAAAATCAAATTATGTTTTCAAGAAAAAATTTGGACTGTATTGATTTTTTACCGACATTTCCGGTTCACTAACAAACTACCCCAAGCATAATTCCTTATTTAGAGATATAATTCCAGATAAAAAAAGGAATTTATTATGCTGCGAAATGTTACGCTTGAATTAAGTTTAAAGCCTTTTAAGGACATATCCGACGCGGGAATCAGGGCAGCCTGCGGGAAAATCCATGATCAATGGCATACTCTGACCGACAAGGCGCAAATCGTTTCGATCATGTTCTGGACTGCTGACGGTTCGGAAATTCTCGATTACAAAGGCGACATGAATGAGAGTTTCGAATGGGCGAAATATATTGGCGTCGCTAATCCGTGCGTTTATGGAGAAGCCCCGGATTTACCGGAGGAGCAGCTCAGCATTCATCGTCTGCCGCGTTTATATATGGAAAATCCGCTTAACTTTACTTATGGGGATTTAAAACGGATAGTTAGTATTATAAAGGAAATATTTGGAAGCGGCGGCAAACAAGTCAGGGTCGGCACGACCTTTGACCCCGGCCCTGAATTTGCGGTATCTTCCTTCAAATATGAACGTCATCCTGAAATATTGATGGCGGATACGCTCGGCGGCAAGAGTTTTGTCTGTTGTTATGCCGAACTGAATGAAGATAAAACTCCGTATGCCGGATTCCCGGACGGCATCAAACAGGGCGCTTCGCTGGGAACGTTTATCGGGCGGCAAGCCCGTCTATTTTGCAAGGATCTGGGTTTTGATTATATTTGGTTTTCCAACGGCTTCGGTTTCGGACTGGAAACCTGGGGAGTCTGCGGCGCGGTATTTGACGGTAAACGTTTCGTCAATGACCGGTGTGCGGAAATAAAACGCAGGATATTCGCGTTCTGGACCGATTTTCGGCGGGAATGCCCGGATTTGCCGGTGGAAACCAGAGGGACTAATTTGTCTACCGCAATGGACCTGGCTTCCGACGCTGTACCGCTGCGCGAAATCTACCGCGAAATACCCGGAATCACGCCGCCGGTGAATTCGCCGTGGGCGGCGTTGAACGGTGATTTCGGCGTCGAACTTGCCGGCTGGATGTCGCATATAGCCGAACTGCCGCCGGGCAAAAGTTATCCGTTTCGCTTCTATACGCATGACCCGTGGTTCATAAATACTCCGTGGCTGGACCGTTACGGGCGCAACCCGCACGATATTTATTTGCCGATGTCAATTACCAGGCTTGACGCGGCGGGACGGCTCACCGCACCGGATTCAATCGCTTTGCTGTCGGTTGACGATTCGTTGGGCAACATGCCGGAACAGGTACCGAACGAAGTAATCCCTCACCTTATTGCCGGACTGGAAACCGCACCGGACGAACCCGGTCCCTTTATCTGGCTCTACCCGTTCGACGAATACCACGACAAAACTTTTGCCGGCAACGGCATCGCGGAAGTGTTCTTCGGCGACTGGTTCATGCGCACCGCTATAAATACCGGGTTCCCGCTGAACACAGTGGTAAGTACCGCGAATTTTGTTGCCGCGCCGGAAAGCTGCACCGTTCCCGGCAATGTTATCGTCACTCCTTCTGTTGTTGCGGAAAACGCTGCTGTTGCGGAGCTGCTTAAGGAGTTCCTCCAAAATGGCGGCAAGGTACTGTTCTACGGCCCGGCCGGGGCTGCACTGCAGTCTCTGCTGCAACTGGAAATGAAAACGCCACTGGCCGGAGAACTGCAACTGGCCGTCGGCGAAAAAACCATGAAGATTGTCCATAATGAAATTTATTCAGCCGGGGGGATTGCGGAAAAAGCAATTGGGCGGAATACACGGATTGCGGCTGTCGTCGGCAACGGCAAAGAATCCCGTGATTATGCCGTTATCCGGGAATTCAGCGGCGGCCGAGCCGCCTGGGTGCGAGGCTCGAATTCGTTTACCGTCGCCGAAAACGGTTCTTATCCGCGGATGCTTGACCGGGAACATTATTATTACCCGGAAGAACTGATGCGGATACTGCTCGAAGAACTGGGCTGGTCGATCCGTTTCGATAAATATGACCCGGCACAGCCTGATCCGGTCATCGTCATCAAAAAACACGCCAACGCCAGGTACCTGGCCACCTACGTCCCGGATTTGAACACGGTCGAATATCTGGGTTTTGCCGAGGGCGCTCCAGTCTTTACCGAGACGGAAACCATTGTATCCGGTCGTCTCAGCAAATACGCTCTGCCGAAAGCGGCGCATCTGGAATGCCGGGTCTTCCTGGAAATGCCGGAGGGCGCGGTCAAGTTAAAGGAGCATACTTTGGGCATGCCCGGTTTTAAACGCCGTTTACTGCTCAGCGGGCTGAAAAACGCGATAGTCAGGTTCCGGCCTGAAGCCGGCTTCGAAATGAAAACCACGGTCTTGCTCAACCCTGGGCCGCCGCCGTTTGCATCGGGTAATTTCCTGAAGCCGGAACGTACGGATAAATTCGGCGGGACGGCGCTGGAATATAAAAACGTTAGCGGTAAGCTTTTAATTTCATGGTAAAATACGGAGCAAAATAAAAAACCGGGCTCAAAGAACCCGGCATTGAAAAAACTCCCCATAGGGGAGCAGGAGACGTTAATGGAATTCCAGAGTTTAACTCTCATGCAACGTTCCCCACGCCCCTGGAGACAGGGGCG
>JBAYCO010000132.1:0-9025 GCA_041668685.1 Victivallaceae bacterium
CACTCAGCAACTGGGTGTTAAACCGGATATCCAGCTGCCCTCTTTCACGGAACATATGGAAATAGGTGAGGAATTTAACGAAAACCATTTGCCGTGGGATTCCATCCAGCCGATCGAGCATAAAAACTACGATCCGGCCAGGGAAAAAGATATCGCATCCATTAATAAACGTTCGCTTGAACGACGGCTCAAGAATCCGAAATACGAAATACTGCTTAAGAATATCAAAAAGTTCAACGACTATAAGAAACGCAAGGAAATTTCCCTGAACGAGAAAAAACGGTGGGCTGAATATCTTGCCGAAAAGAAAATGCTCGAAGCCAACGAAAAATATATTAAGCAGATAAGCGGAGATGAAGAAGACGAAGATGACGGCGGCAAAAAAGCAGACATACTTCTGGATGAAGCTGTCGAAATTCTCGCTGATTATATCGACCTCAAAAATTCCTCAAAAAAAATTGCCCTGGGCAAGAAAAAAACAGAAAACAAGTTGTAAGCCGCGGCCCGGCCCTTATAGTAAATGAGTTGTCCGGAACCAATTGAGAAGTAAAAAACCGGGCTCAAAGAACCCGGTATTGAAAAAACTCCCCATAGGGGAACAGGAGACGTTAATGGAATTTCAGAGTTTAACTCTCATGCAACATTCCCTACGCCCCTGGGGACAGGGGCGGCTGCATCTGTTTTTTTAATATGCAAAGTTTCTCGGTGTAGCCACGGCTGTCCCTGGCCGTGCGGGACTAAAGGTTGGATGGCTGAAAATTTTGCAGAACAATTTATGGAAATGGTAAAATCCAAAAAACTATGCCCCCGCCCAAAGGACGGGGTTTTAAAGGACTCAATAAAAAAATGGTGCAGTATTCTTATCCGTTCATAAGTGATTTGATGCCTTTCTGGTATGCGGCGGCATTCATCTTAGGCGCTTGTGTCGGCAGTTTCCTGAATGTGGTTATTTACCGGGTGCCGGAGGGCATATCGCTGATATCTCCGCCCTCGCACTGTCCGAAGTGCAAAAAAGATATCCCATGGTATTTGAATATCCCTATGTTAAGCTGGCTCCTGCTGCGCGGCAAATGCGCCGAATGTTCCTGCCGGATCCCGATACGCTACTTTTTAATAGAATTGCTTACCGGGGTAATGTTTCTGCTGGTTTTCGCCAAAGCGGTGTTTTACCATGAGCCGCTCCAGTTGCTGGCGGTATATTTCGGTTTGACGATGCTGGTTATTACGACTGTATTTATTGACTTTGAACATCAAATCATCCCGGATAAAACAACTTATCCGGCAATGGTTCTGGGGCTGGTTTCCGCGGCGGTTTTTCCGATAACGTGGTTTACCGGAAGTCACTGGCTGGCTTTGGGACAGTCGGCCTTATGCCTGGCTGTATGCGGCGGGCTTTTGGCTTTATTCACGCTTTTGGGGTCAAAACTGTTCGGGCGTGACGCTCTCGGCTGGGGCGACGTCAAATACATTGCGGCAATAGGCGCCTGTCTCGGCGGCCGGGCGGCGTACTTCACTTTGCTTTTCGGAGCCATTACCGGGGCAACAGTCGGAATTGTCCTGATGATCCGCAAAAAGAAAGATTTTGAGGGAACTATTTCTTTCGGTCCCTTTTTGGCGGCCGGTACTTACGTATGGCTGTTGTTCGATCACGAGATCATCAGGTTTTACGAAACGACCATAGAAAAAATCCAATTATAGAAAACGGTTTTTATTACCAGCTTCCGTGGCTGTAAGGATTAAAAACAATTGCCCGGTTTGTGGATATTTCCCGCATTTTATCTTTTTCCATGGTTACATGCCCATCCAGCCAGTCAATACTCATTCCTCCAGTTACATTCTGCGGCCAGGCGGTGCCGGCGCCGCCGTGGGGAGCTGCCATATAATTCATCGCTCCTTCGGAATTCAAACTCTGGTTAAACGTATATTGAAGATAAAGTCCCTCCGGATAACCGGTAACGCATTGCGAAGCCTCATTCAGGCAGATACGACGACTGGGATGTTGAATTCTGCTCTCTTTCAGGGTATGATGGGGAAGTCCCCAATTGTACATTGAACTGCCGACGTAACAACGGTTATATCCGTAACTGATATATGCCAATGCGCCGTCAGACTGGTAAGTACTGGTTCCCCAGCCCTGGCTGATACAGTACTGATAATACCCGTATTGAGGAAACGCCGTCGGGCAAAAATACGTGTGAACATTAGGGAGATAACCCATGCTGAATAATTTATATGACCATTTGTTGGTGCTTCCGGTCCAGGCAGCATTATACAACGCATCGCTCAACGGAACGTAATAGCCGTCGGAATTACCCGTATACAACGACATTGCCAGACTGATCTGCTTAAGATTGCTCACACACTGGATCTGCCTTCCTTTTTCAGAAGCCTTACTCAGCGCCGGTAACAGTAACGACGCCAGAATCGCTATGACCGCGACCACGACGAGGAGTTCGATAAGGGTGAACTTCCTTACCGCTTCGGACATACTTTTCAGCATACAAGTTTTCATTTTTCGCTCTCCTTATTTGGTTGTTGAATTCCGGTTTCCCGTTCTGATATTTTGTTTTATCATTTTATTCCGAGCAACCAGAAATGATTACCCTGAATTATTTTCGTTTTCAAGGCTTCAGCGGAAACTGGCGCGTTACCGTCAAACAATTCAAAAGCCCGGATGGGGCGATCAAGTTTCAGGGATTCTGTGTCGATCCGCAATGCCGCCGGCTGAGGAGTTCTCCCCATATTCCCGACCACCAGCACGACTTTCCATGGCGCCGGTTTTTTCCATGTGTAGTAACTGACATAAACCTTCGGAGATTTTGATTTAACGGCAGAGGCAAACCAATAGCCGTGAAATTCAGCTTGATCAAGATTAAGTTTCGAGCGCATGTCAAAAAAGCGCGCCGCAAATTTTGTATTAATCCACCAGCCGTCGGGAACAATATCATGCAGTAACACGGGAGTATAAGCACGAATCGCCGATTCTTCAGACGCCAGAAACCCGAGCCGTGGTTTCGATTCTTTATGGCTGATGCCTACCCGCGTATTTTGGAAAAGCATCAGTATCCCGACTCCCCGTGCCGGGCTGTTCCAGGCGGACTGGTAAGCTTCAAGCGGGACGTCCTCGCAATATGCGTAAAACGGATTTTGGGCCAGGACATAATAGAGTTCTTCGCCGGGCACCCAGTAATCGCCGAAATTGTGTACCATCGGGTGGAAATTATTATGGGCGTGGTTTATAAGTATTTTACCATGTGCATGCAGAAGCTTGTAAGCGCGCATAAGATAAGCTCGGAGATTCAGAGCTGTTGAGCTGGTGTATTTCTGTCCGAACGCGTCGGTTCCGCCGCAGCCGTGCAGGGGATTGCCGCAGGCTGTAACATGACAGATGTCATAGAAAATACCACCGATGGCGGGTGCGGTTTCCAAAAGCTGATTGAGTCGATACATGAATAGATCGGTAACACCGGTGTTGCCGCAGCAGGCGACGGCTTCATATTTTTCACCTGAAACTTTATCTTTTCCTGGCCAGCGATGGGCCAGGTTGTTTTCCCAGACTTCTTTGAAATAATCGTATTCCGAATCGTAGCGGGTAATATGACCAGGCAAAGTGAAAACGATACATTTGCCTGGACGTTTATTCATGCAGGCCTTGAAAGCTTGGAGATTAGTCGGGATATGGCTGGTGGCATGGTTGATGTCATCAGGAAGTATTTTGCCTGACCAACTGCCGGTACTGGCCAGGACGCAGCAGTTTTTACGGGTAGTCATCATTTCGTAATTGCGCCAATTGGGCGGCGGCGTGCGTCCCGGAGTAACCATAAAAGTCATCGTATAGGAAATAGTCTTTTCCAGCGTTACGGGTCGGGAGATAATTGAAGCCGTTGCTTCCGTTTGTCCATTTTCGCGTATGATTGAAATCTGTTTCTCGTTGGGACGGTTAACCCAGTTGGCATCTGACTTATTCCACCATGCCAGTCCTTTTTGGAGTCCCTGCATAATTACAGTGGAACTTGTTTCGTGGGTACTCCAATGGAGATCGAGCCGTCGCTTATCCCACGGCTGGAAGCGCGGGGTCAGAATGTTGAACTGCTACCCGGAAACTGGAAAAAAGCCGAATCATATTACAACTGATCCCGCCTGCCGGTAAAATACTCCTGCAAAGCATCAAATAAAAGATGTATCAGATATGACGCTTCCACTCTTGCCGTAAAAAAACTGCACTTTTCTGAATAATTTTAACACAAAAACAGGGGGAATAAACTCTGTTTTTGATAAATACCTGAATTTTAACATGATAAATGATTATTCAGGTCAATGATTTTACAATAACGGGCAGGAAGTCAGGAGAGCTTAAGAGTCGTAAAATCAGGAGAAACCCGGATTCAGACCGAGAAATTCCTCCGGCGTAAGCACCGGAATATCAACCCGGGGAAAATCCTTGACATTTCTGGTGATTAAATAATCGGCGCCGGAATGAAGCGCAGAGAAAAATTGGATCGCATCCTCAAAATCCTTCATTCGGGAATCAATGGCCTGATTGAGAATTTGGGTGTCAAATAGGATTGGAGTACATATTGCCCTGAGAATATGCATAGCTCTTTCAGCTTTCTCCCGTCCCATCTCCCGGCGCATGATGTAGTAAAGATTGTTGAAAGTTGTTACGGAAACGCACCCGATAATTTTACCGCGTTCTGCAAAGTTCCAGATTTGTGCGGAATCATCGTAAAAAGGATGGCGTTCGGCAAATACGTCGTAAATAATGTTGGTATCCAGAAAAAGCTTCATTTTTTTGCCCCGTATTTTTCAATCAGAGCATCTGTCAGAGCTTCCTTGTAATTAAAATCCGGGGGGACTTTGAGCATGCCGGTCGCTTCTTTTGTTAAAGGTCCGAGTTCAGGCCTGGTTTTTGAGGCTCTCTGGACTTCTCTGGCTTTGATAAAGTTAACGAACATAGCTGATATGCTGGTACCGTCCATTTTGGCCTGTTTTCTGGCTTTAGCGACAACATCACTATCGGCGCTGAGTGTAAGTCTTGTCATGGTCATAATCCGTCTCCTGGTTTATATGCGTATCGTTTTTATAATATTATACGCATAAAATTAACTTTTGTCAATTCTTTGAGAGGTAAAATTTGAAATTAAGACCTTACCAGCAAGAAGCGGTCGAGGCGGTTTACGAACATTTAAGGACGCGGGACGACAACCCGTGTGTGGTGTTGCCGACGGGTACGGGAAAATCCTTGGTAATAGCCCAGATAGTTTCCAACGCGGGACAAAGATGGTCCGGCCGGGTGCTGATCCTGGCGCACGTCAAAGAGCTTTTAGAGCAGAATGCCGATAAGATTTTCGCGCTCTGTCCGGAACTTGACGTTGGGGTGTATTCGGCGGGGCTCAACAGCCGCGATACCGATCACGCGGTGATCGTCGCCGGAATCCAGTCGGTTTACACACGAGCTTGTGAATTGGGGCTACAATCTTCATAAAGTCAAGCTCATAAAGTTATGTAAATGCTTCAGTTTTATCCGTGATTCCAACTTATGAGTAGATTATCAGTATCAACATTATTCTTTTTGATTCTCCATATTTAAGACAATAAAAAAACTGCTTATATCTTTTGCTTGATGGAGTTTATTTCGTGACCAGTATGACAAAATTTGTTTTCAGTTCTGGATTCCTTCGATGATATGGACCGCCCCCAGGATTCCTGATCTGATCCCGGCTGTTCTGGACGCATATGAGGGACAGGCCATCTGAATTAAATTCCCGAAGGAATTGGTTACTTTGATGACAATTTCATTCCGGCCTTCCCTTAAAAGCCCGGATATATCCACTATGTAAGGCGGCCAGGCGCGAACTCCCGCCGCCTGATCGTTAACCATGACTTCTATTACTTCTTTTGCTTTTTCTATCTTCAGATATGCTTTTGAAGGAATATGTTTTAATACTATTTCCTGAGCGTATATGCCTGTTCCCGCAAAATAAGGATAGCCTCTGTCCGTCCAGGAACCGGTTCGGATGGTACCATTTTCCCTGATCAGGATTTCCTTTCGCCCCTGTTTCTTAACCGCAAAGCTGCCGCCTAAAGCTACCGGTTCGATGAATTTCCGGGATATAAACGGCAGCGTTATTGCTTCGGCATAATATTTACTCGGACTTACTTTTAAAAGCAGGATATTGGAACCTTGCCTTACATATTTCCCGACAGGAAACTTCAGATTATGACTGTCCCACAGACTGCAGGCTTCTTTCCTGATAAGCTTGCTTTCGTTCAGCCATACTTCTGAATAATTTTCGTCATCCACTATGATAGAGAGATTTTCCGGGATATATTCCAGATTTATTTCCGCTCTTAACCAGAAATAAGCCATTTTATCAGGAGAAAGTTCCAACTGCGTTTTCCCGTCAACAGTAACTTTAGTCCACCCCTTCTCCTTACCCGTTAGCAAGGAGTGGCAACTGGTATCGGTTCCAGCCGCAACCGGCAGAATTTTGAAACGGGGAAGCAGAATGTTCGGGGTTTCGGTGCGGAAACGCCATTCCGGATTTAAAGTTATAAGTTTCTCTGTTTTACGTTCAAATTTTCCCGTCCAGTTATCAATTGAAGGAAGCACCAGGTTTTTCTCTGACGCCAATAAGAAAATCGCCTGGTGGGGATACGGGGTTAAATTCCAAACAAAGGAACTTTTCACTTTTTTGGGGTGAACAGAAAAACCTTCGCCCGTATTCGGGTCCCATAAAGAAACCGGACAGAGAAAATTCCAGCTTACTCTGAGCTGTGCTTTCCGTTTTCTCTGATTCGCTAAAAACAATATTTTGTCTTCATTCATTTTCCTGAAGGCGGAAATAACCTGTCTTTTGTCCCGGCCTTCTACTGTCCAGCAGTTATCAGTAAGCGGTAAACCGGCGGCAAGAAGGTTTTCAAAATCAATGTCATTTTGCTTGAGCGGGATATTTATTGCCTGCGCCAATCGGCCTGCTTTTTTCAGGCATCCGTTCTTCACATCAATTACCGTTTGCGGACTCTTGCCGATTATTATTACTCTCCCTCCATTGTCCGCAAATTCTTGAAGACGTTCATATACGTCCATCCGCAGTATCTCTATCCCGGGCAGAATGACAGTCTTGAACCGGATATTTCCTGCCGCAAGGCAATTGTTTTTCACTGAAGCATTAGCTATCACTTCATCAAAAAGCAGTTCATAATTTCTGTGTATTCTAAGCAATGCGTCACAAACGGAATAAAGGGATTTTTGCATTTCAGCCAGGTTTTCAGGCTGTGAATCAATAAGTTCCCCCATTCCAATGTTTTTTTGAGGTTTCTGGGAACACCACATATTGGCGGTAGGATAAAGCACGCCCGTATCTGTTTCCAGGATTCCGTTGGCGCATACAGAGGAGAGACGGGCGGAATAATCGGTAAAGTTTTTGTAATATTTCCACCAGGGAGAAGTAAAATGTTTGCCGGAAACAGCTCTTTTTAAAAACCCTTTTATAGTATAGATCAGAAGATTGTCATTTATCAGGTTTATGCCAAGGGCGGACAACCAATCCATAACGCGTTTCTGTTTTTCCATTGTCAGCGACCAGTCACAGACTCCAAAAGCTTCGCACATCGTTCTTTTGCGATTTGCGAACCTGGCAGTGCCGGAAATAAGCTTTGCCGTAATCACAAGGGCTTTCCGGTTTATTTTGCCGCCGCCTCTTTTCCAAAACTCTCCGGAATCATAGCTGGTTTCTTCCTGTAACAAATCCATTCCCGGCGCCTGCATCCATTTCAGCGTTTCATAAACATCTCCGGAATATACAACGCTCCACGCTAAAATCTCTTCTCCCAGCAAATGTCCGGTAGAGAGGAGGCCTTTTTGCGCACACCAGTCGGATATCTGCTTTGAATAACTTAGAGAGAAAAGGCCGGTCAGCAAAGACCAGAAGTGATAACGGGTAACCTGGTAATTACCCGTATCCTCCCATAATTCGTGTAATTTAGTTTTCAGATCATAACAATATTTTTCCTGGAATTCCGCGAAAATAAAAGAAGGATATGAAATTTTTTTATTATTCAACTGCGGTTCATCCGTAAAAAAGCCTTTCAACGTGCTGCCGAAATATTTTTTGAATCTCTTCTCGTATTCGAGGTGGGTATATTCTATAAATTTTTCTATTGCCTTATAGTTGAGAGTATCAATATAGCCTGATTCTTTAGTACACCATTCAGCGCCGAATGCGAACGGGCTTCTTCCATATTTCTTAATACCGCGCGTAATAACAGTTATCCTGCAGCTTTTACCGTGTTTATTTTCCCAGGATATTTTATTCCCTTTCAATATTTTTTCAGGAATTAACGTTTCAACTTTATTGTCGGCCCCATAAAGCACAGCCCCGACGAATTCATCTTCAGGCTCGAAGTCAAGAGACTCTCCCGGTTTAATGGAAAATTCTTTGAACTCCAGTTGTTTGGATTTGGTCCAGGGATGATCTTTGAACAGAAAACCTGCGCAAGTCCCGGAAGGCCAGTTATAGTCATCGTAAATCCAGACCTTCATACCCATTTTTTCACATTTTTTCAACGTCCATTCAACTCTTTCCCACCATTCTTTTCCCATATAAGGGATATCCAGCCCGTAGATGGCAAAAATAAAAAATTCATTAATTCCTTTGGCTTTCATTTCCTCCAGTTGTTTTTCCATTTCGCCGTAATCCATCTCTCCACTCCAGCTCCACCACGGTATGGGACGGAATTCTTCGGAAGGGTTAATGAATTGATTCCTGAAACTATCCATGTTCTTATTTCCTTTATCCACTTGGGGTTCTGTCAAATTTTCCGGTATCATTTTTTGCTTATCTTTTTGTTAATTAAGCGCTTGACCTTATCTGCGCTGGGTGCGACTATAGAATAATGTAAGAAGTCACAACTCAATACAGCTCCACAGGAGCGATTTTTCAGTAGCCATGGGGGTAAGCCCGTGGAAAACGTGTCTCTGTCTGGTCAAGCTCCATAGGAGCGACTAATCAAAACCGGTATC
>JBAYCO010000133.1:0-9016 GCA_041668685.1 Victivallaceae bacterium
AACTTGGCCGGAAAGTTTTAGACCTTATCAAATTCGCGCTCGTTAATAATATTCCGCTTGATGTCCGGACAACGGTTCATAAAGCGTTGTTGTCCGGGGATGATTTAATAAAGATGCGTTCCGAACTTTCAGCCGTCGGCTTGAAGCAATGGACTTTGCAGCAATTTAATAACAGCGGCGATATTATCGACGATTCTTTGCTCGAAAAAGAAACCTGGACTGACCGCGAACTGCTTGCCGTTGTCGAAAAATTACCCGATACCAATGTCCGCGGCCTCAACGGCATTATTATCAGGTAACCACTAATCTTCACTAATTTGACACTGATTTTTTGCGGCAGAGCCGCAAAGAACTCTCTTGATTAGTGTTTTATCAGTGTGGATAAGTGGTTAAAAAACAAATTCTTTGTACGTCAAGTTGAAGAGCCCGATTTGACAAAAAAATCAAGATACTGTACTGTATCGGCTTATGGAAAACAAAAAAGATAAAATTGAAGAAGTTTATTCCCTGATGCGCAGCATTTTCTGTTTGCGTTCCCAGCTTGAGGAGAAACCGATACGTTTTTCTGAAGATGTGGTTTTGACGCCGAGGGAGATGCATACTATCGCCGGTATTGATGACCATGAAAATATCAACATCAAGGAAATCGGCGATTATTTTGGAGTCAGCAAAAGCGCCGCTTCCCAGATGATAACGAAATTAACCCGGAAAGGTTTTGTCAGGAAAGTCACCCATCCGGGCGACAACCGGGAATACCGGTTGACCTTGACTGAATCCGGGAAGAAAGCGTACGACGTTCACCGCGAATTTCATGCGGTTCACGCCGCCGCCATGAAAAAGGAACTGACCGGATTTACAGAGGATGAAATCACCGCCGCCGCAAAAGTCCTGAAAGTAATTGAAAACACCATCAGAAAACGCCTGGCCGAATTGTAAGCGATCTTCACTGAATGTGAAATAAAATTAACGTTATTACGGCGGCTTCTCAATAGAGGTTTTCCACCAGACGCTATTGGGCCGGGCGTCAAGGAGGTGATCTGCTGTACTGGCGTCTTCCAGACCCCGAATGCCCAAATTGCAGATAACAACAGAAACTAATATTTTGGATTTTTAAAGCAAATTTTCCCGGGAAATTATGAAGCTGAATATTTTTTGTGCCATTAATTCGTGTCCTCTTTCGTTTGGGTGCGCCATATCTGCAAAATAGCTCCTGATAACGAATTTCCCCATTTTCTTGAAAACGGTATGCAGATCCAAACAGTTGATATTCCTGTTCTGCGCAAGAGATTTTACCGCATCTGAATAATCGTCAAGCATATTGTACCGGGGGCCGATCCCGGGTATTGTCGCAAACAGCAGTACCGCTGTTTTTCCGTTTGTAACTGCACTAATCTTGTCCAGATAATCATTCAGCGATCCGGTAAAAAACTTGGCGGAGAATTTCCTCGATTTATCGTTATAACCGAAATGAACAGTTACCAAGTCAGGCCGTTGCTGATAAAAATCTCTCAGACACCACGTCCGCGCCCAGACAAGATCAGCGCCTCCCACAGCTCGGCTTTCAACATATATTTGGCTATATCCGAATTTTTCTCGCAACAGATTTTCAAGAATTTTTGCGTATCTGTTTTTTCCCCTGTTCCTAAGACCGATCCCTACCGTTATGGAATCCCCCATGCACAATACTCTGACCGGTTCTTTATTCCTGAGTTTGGATAATACCGTTTTAAAGGGAAAAAAGTTTCTATTTTTATCAGGATTAGCTGCTATATCCTTTTCAAAGCGTAAATCGTCAATACAAAATTCATGAGCTGAAATACGCCGGTTGTTATGCGAAATATTCCAAGATGTTCCGAAACGAAAATTAACGAGGGCGCTTGGAACAAGTGCCGTCCGGTTGAAATTCACCGGAGCGAATTCCCCTTGCGGAACAAAATCAGACCAGCTTGCATAAACAGGATGCCACCCGGTGTTTTTCAAAGGAAACGAATAAGTATATGAATACCCGTATCTATCAGCTACAGTAATGTATCCGAAATTATCTGAACCATCTCCCTTGAGATTAAACGCTATGCCCTGATATCCGTCCATATCAAGCTTTTCGCTGCCTTTAAACCAGAATATACCATAGTTTTTACCGATGATCCCGGGCATTTTAACTTTCATTCCAGGATTTTTCATCCCCGGACCGGCGCATTTTTCCATACCGCCCGGTGCAGTCATCACCTTCCAGCCGTAAAGATTCCTGAAATCATCTATCAGGATGTTTTTCAGCTGCCCGGCATTCATTCCGCTGTTTAAAAATGCAGTTAAAAACGAAAAGGTAAAAATATGTTTTATATTCATAATTCAGCTCCGACAGCAATAAGTTGTGCTCGGAGGTATTTTCCGTCAACATCCTCCGGATCAATCCCATTCGAAACGACTATACCGGCTACCAGTTCCGCTACACTCACGGCAGCCCCGAATCCAGCCGGGCCTCCGCCGCAGACAATTACATCAAAAGAATTATTCATTTTTGCAATCCTATAATATATTCAGCTATTTTTAAACGCATACCATCCAAGTCAAGTTCCATTATGTCTGTCTCCTTGAGATTGTTCAAATATTTTTCGGCTTCAGTGATAATTTTTTGCTTTTCAGGGCTGTTTTCTTTTTTGGCTTGTTCGATTTCTCTTATCAAGGTTGTTACGTATCGAACGTCATCAATGGCTTCCCGATAACCTTCCCAAGCTATAGTATCTATTACTCCGTCAAGTGTCGGATAAGTGAAATTCTCATCACGATAACGTCCGTCAAAATCATTCCAAATATTTCCATATCCTGCCTGGTAAGCAAATGTCGCCGCTCCATCATAATCATTCTGCCAAAGTAAAAGGCCGTAATTTCTTCGGTAAGCGGCCGGATTCTCCATTCCTCCCTGTGGATTGCCGTAACACCATATTTTATGATTTTTAGAATGCCATTGCGCCGCTTCTTCGCGACACGGAACTCCAGCGCAAACCAACAGATCCTGTATATCTCCCATTTGCTCATAATTTTCTGTTCTGCTTCCGGCGACAAACACTTTGCCGCCTGCAGCATGAATCGCATTCCATTCTCTTCTTTGTGCTTTGAGTCTGTCTCCTGTCGCCTCATCGACTCCATAAAAATATACATCCTGAAAACCTTTTCCGGTAAGATATTTTACGGCATTTTTTATTCTTTCTTTTAACTTGTCTATTCCATATGATCTACTCTTGGATATGCTAAAATCACAGGAATAAAAACCCGTTCGAGCTATTCCTGCTTTTTCCCTTATCTCAAGATACTTATCCATAAATATCCTATCAGCGAAAACCTGATAACATATTGGATTGTCTACGCCGTGTGCAAGCAGATTGGCAAGTTCTACGGCAAGTTGTCCGCTACTCTTATAATCAGCGCTGATTGTTCCATTTTTATATTTATTTGACAGGCGTCCGCGGTAATAAATACTTGAAGTATAATACGGTGCCGCAAGTCTAAACGGCAAAACTTTCAGTTCTAGTTCAAAAGCTCCAATTTCTTTATTGTCCTCATATAGGTTTATATTTCCGCTGTAATTGCCGGGAAGTAAATCGGCCGGGACTTTAATTGTTATCCAGAACTGTTGGTTTGTTCTGTTTTTTATATTTATGGGCATTAATATCGAACTATCCTTCACCGGAAAATCGTCCGTCAGTAAAACCTTTTGTTGCCGCTCGGACTTTTCCTGAGGATTACTTATCCAGCGATATTCAGTACCAGAAGGGAAATCAAGCAGCAGATAGTTCTTTTTCTTTTCCCTGTCTACTTTGACTAATCCGTCATTCTTCAAGAGAAGTTCAGGAACAAGGATTTTCCTGTTTCTATCTTGTTTGGTGGATGAAACCCAAGCGCCTCCAGCCTGATACCAGCATTTTACTAGTCTTATATCAATATTAGAAGCGGAAAGATTCCTGCCGGATATTTCATTTTTCAGCCCAGTTGGTATTAAAGTTATTTTATGCATTGCTTTTATCGCGTGGATGACGAAACTGGCGGGTTCGAATTCACCTGGTGTTGCCGTCAATTTAATTTTTGTTTTACATTGTCCTATAATGAAAGTGCTGTCCGGTAATATTTTCTGATCGCTTATCGGGTTAACAATATAAGGTATATAACACGCATTTTTTTCCCTTTTCATATATTCGTCAATACCTTTAAGGTCATGCCGGTCAAGTTCGTTTAAAGTTGTAACAAGTTGTTCTTCCTGTTTTCGCCGGATAAATCCACGTCTCGACGCCTGCTCAATCCTTATAAAACATTCATTTATTTTTTTTGTTATTAATTCTTTCTGTTTATTTGCGTAAAGGGAATTCAATTTTTCTACAGAGATTTTTTCCCTGAGTACTTCAATTTGTTTACACCATGTTCTGATTTTGAATTCCAGCTTTTCCCTGACGGGAGCCCAGTTTTGTTTGGCGATTTTGTCCATATCACTTAAAGAAGGGACTTTCCCTGCTACTTCTATATCTTTAAAGACGATGGTAAATCTTTGGCCTTTACGGCCTTTCAAATATAAGCATATATCAGTAATATAAGGGGTAAGATTTTTAGCATCTATATCTTTGTAATATGTTCTTGCAACATGGTCAAGGGCGCTTTTTTTACAGTGTTCAAAAATATTATTGATCTGCATAACGTTCCATTTGCCGGCGACTTTTACAGGCCGCTTAATCACATATCCGCCAAAACCGGGAGACATTTTCAACAGGAATCCCAGGGAAAGAGAGCCTCTCTGGGGAACTTTCGCAGAGTAAATAAATCTGGATGTGATTTTATTAACTACCGGTATGGAAGATGGAATACTTAAGATGATATTCCCGGAATCAGTAAATGTAATATCAATTTTATGCAGTTTTTTCCCTGGGTTTTCTTCATCCGTACACAATCCGTCAAAATTAACGATATATAATTTTTTCGCGGTTTTGTTCCATTGTTTGAATTTCAGAAGAGGATTGTCGCTTAACCGAAATAAATATGTTTCCAGCTTGATTTCCCCGGCCGCTACAAGATTAGTGGCTATCATAAGTGTCACGGTTGCAATAACTAGAGAATAAGATTTCATCTTTTGTTGTTTCCTTTGCATGATTTTCATTAATATTGTCGGAGGCGGCAATTTTTAAAAATGGGTTTTCTGAACTTGTTTTTTTTACTGTGGATCAAACATACTTGGTGTATCATATGCATTTTGGAATAATGTTTGTTTTGTAAGCGAAGCGCTCCGACCATCGTCATATAGGATATTAGTTTTTCTATTATGTTGGTAACCTATTCGTTGTGATGCGCCTGCTATGTGAATTTTGGTACATGTACATGGCCCATTAACACCGAGAGTTGTTCCCAGTTCAAATTTATAATCCATCATTAACGGATAACCCGTTTTTTTCAATTTTCGACCATATGATTCTCCATCGGGTAATTGAGAACTATTATAAATATAACTATGCCAATATGTAGGATACTGAGCGATTCTGAAATTAAAATCGGCTGGGCAAACCATAATATTAATTATCTTCCCGTTTTCCTTTTTTAAATATTCAGCCAGCCAGCCTTCCGGTTGGGGTTCATACCAGTAGTTGCTTTTTCCTTTGCGGAAATACGGTAAATAACCATCTGAATCATTAACATATATTTGTGATATTATTCCAATCTGTTTCAGGTTGTTGGTACATTGTATTGTTTTTGCCCGATCGCGTGCTTTATTCAAGGCTGGCAGCAGCATTGAGGCGAGAATAGCAATAATGCCGATCACCACGAGCAGTTCGATAAGTGTGAAATTTTTACTTTTCATTTTTCCGTTCTCCTTGGATTGATTATATTATTTGATTGAGGATGTTTACAGTTTCTCGTACTTTTTCTCAGTTTCAGAATCGGGGGTATTAATATGGATTCGGTCGATTCACGGTTTATTTCTTTAAGCACGCTGTTAATCGTTTCTGTTCCAATGGTTTTCGTTGCATGCGCTAAAGTGGATAAATTGACTTCTTCCAATCTGCTGTTCAGCGAATCATCGAACCCGATAATCGACACGTCGTCCGGAACGCGCAGCCCGGATTTTTCGACCGTCCGTTTCGCAATCAGGGCGTCTTCATCGCAATAGGCGAAAATCGCGCTGATCCTTTCCACCGGCGGAGCGGCGCACAAAGCTGCAAGCCGGTCAACAGAATGACAGGAAACGCAGGAACCTATGCCTTTTTTTTGCAGGGTTTCCTTAAAACCGGGTTCGCGATAATTAGGAAGACGGTCAAGAGAGAAGAACGCCATTTTCCGGTGTTTCAAATCCAGCAGGCAATTCGCGGCCGTTTCTCCGCCGAGATAATCGTCGGTAACGACATAAGGGATTTCCGGGAACATCGAATAACAGGACGTTCCGATAACGGGGATACCCCGTTTTTTTATTTTCCGGAGATATTCCCAGGTAGCTGGTTCGCACCCGGAAGTAATGATGCATTCGACATTCTTGCTCAATAAAAAATCGATCCGGTCGATTTCGCTTTCGGAAGAATATAACGGCGTTTGAAAAAGAATGCCGTAACCTTTAGCTGTGGCGGCAAAAGTCAATTCATGAAGTACTTCCGCCAGAAACGACACCGTAATGTCAATACAGAAATAACCCAGTAATGAACTTCGCCGTGATTGCAGTGCCCGGCCGAGATTATTTGGTCTGTAATTTAATTGTTCAGCTACTTCCCGCACCCGCTTGCGCGTTTTTTCCGCAACCCGCGGTTTGCCGTTCAGCGCTTCACACACTGTTCCTACCGACAAACCTGTTGCCAGGCAGATATCCTTGATCTTCGCGTTCATTTAAACTTCCTTTTCGAAACGTTTCGAACTTATATTTTAAGTATAATTCAAACTTTAATATTTGTCAATAGCATTGCCCGAAAAAAATGCGGGAAAACCAGAAAAAACGTATTAGGTCAGTGGGCTTAGTTGAGGGGACAGGGTATAAGCGCCAAACAACGGCTTCCTGGATTATTACGTGTTTGTAGCGCCGCTTTTAAGCGGAATTTCCCACGAAGACAACAGTACCGCTTTCCGCCTGAAGGCGGGACTACCAACACGCGATAATTCCAAAACACGGAATTTGGGAGCCCCTTAGCTCCTCAAAAAAGAACCGTTTCCGGGTCTGACCGATTACAGAAAAACCGAATTCGTTTGGCGGCGGATATACTGATTGTCGCTTCTCAATCAAATTTTTATTTGACTTTTGCGGTTTGGAGGATATAGTTATTTTTATATTAATTTAATATTATAGGAATTTGTTGTTTTAACCACTTATCCGCACTGATAAAACACTAATTAAGAGAGTTTTTCTTTGCGGCTCTGACGCAAAAAATCAGTGTCAAATTAGTGAAGATTAGTGGTTTTAGAAGTCCCGGCTTAGCCGGTTGATTTAATTTTGTGTGTTTAAACCTGCGGTCAGGGTTCGTCCCGATCCAAGGGAACATGCGGAAATCAGATTTTTCCGGATTGCCGGATTTAGAGACCTTCGGGGTTTATATTTCGGGTAATGCAGGATATCTTTGTACCGATGTTTCCCTGACCGCCCAAACCGGGGATTTTTTATGAAAAAAAGCATCGGAACCATCTCGATCATGGTCGAAAACCATGACAGCGTTCCCAAAGTCAACAAATGTCTTTCGGACTTCAATGAGATCATTCTTGGACGCATCGGCATTCCGTACCGGGCCGAGCGGCTCGGCATTATCGCTATTATCGTTGAAGGCACCCCCGACCAGCTCGGCAGCCTTGCCGGAAAACTCGGCATGCTCAACGGCGTAAATACCAAGTCCATGATTATAAAAAAGTGAATTACGAAATTTCTTATGTACTTTGAGACCTGTTGCAGGAAGGAGCGCTTCATGACTATAAATCCGAAATTAAGTCCGGCGGAATACACCGGGACTGTTATTAAACAGAAACAAATCGATAAATACCTGGATAACGGCCGGGATTTTGTAGATGATAAAGCCATTTATTCATTGCTGGAAACGCGGAGCGTGCCGGATTGTTTCGAAGTCCGGGATATAATAAATAAATCCCTGAACATGAATACTCTTACCGCCGATGAAGTGGCGGCACTGCTTAAAGTTGATGACCCCGGATTGCTGGCGGAAATGGGAGAAGCCGGGCTGAAAGTAAAAAAGTTCGTTTACGATAACCGCATAGTTACTTTCGCGCCGTTTTACCTGAGCAATCTCTGCGTTAACGGCTGTCTTTACTGTGGTTTCCGCAAGGAAAATAAACACGAGGTGAGGCGTAAACTCAGCATGGATGAAGTCCGGCGCGAAACGGAAGTTCTTGCCGGGAAGATAGGGCATAAACGCCTGATTGCGGTTTACGGTGAGCACCCGGGTTCTTCAACCGACTATATTGCCGAAACGCTTCAGACCATTTACGGGGTCGAAGTCCCAGTCAGGCGTGGTGTCGGGGCTATTCGCCGTGTTAACGTGAACGCGGCGCCGCTGCCGGTTGAGGATTTGAAAGTGCTGCATGACGTCGGTATAGGGACTTTTCAGGTTTTTCAGGAGACTTATAATCATGACCTGTACGCGAAAATCCATCCGGGAAATACCGTAAAGAGTAATTACCGCTGGCGTTTGTACTGCATGCACCGGGCAATGGAAGCGGGGGTTGATGATGTCGGCATCGGGGCGCTTTTCGGGCTTGGAGACTGGCGCTTCGAGGTAATGGGACTGGCGGCTCACGCCCGTGAGCTTGAGGCGAAATTCAATGTCGGGCCGCATACGATTTCATTTCCCCGGATTGAACCCGCCTGTAATGCGCCGCTTGCCGATTGTTCCCGGCGGGGCGTGTCGGACGCTGATTTCATCAAACTGGTAACAGTGCTTCGCCTGGCGGTTCCTTATACGGGGATGATCGTAACCGCGCGCGAAAACCGGGAAATCCGCGACCGCTGTATGTTTTTGGGGTGTACTCAGGGGGATGCCGGTTCCAGAATAGGCAT
>JBAYCO010000134.1:0-9014 GCA_041668685.1 Victivallaceae bacterium
GTCCCTAGCCGTGCGGGACTAAAGGTTGGATGGCGAAAGATTTTGCAGAACAATTTATGGAAATGGTAAAACCGAAAAACTATGACCACGCCCAGAGGACGGGGTTTTAAAGGACTCAATAAATTTATACTATTCCGCTTTTATTCCGACAGCTTGCCGGGCGGAGTCCAGGTTGAGCTGTTCGACTTTTTTGAGGACTTCCTGTTTGTCTTTCCGGTTCTGGATATTGACGGAATACATGCTTTTCAGCGCGAATCCCAAAATAATGAACAGGGCAACGGCAAGCATCAGGATAAAGATAGTGGCAAAACCTGATTCTTTTGAGGATTTTTGCGTCATTTTCCACCTCCCCCGGCAGCGGCGGCTATCCGGATGAATTTATCTTTTAAAACCTGCCCTTTGCTACCTTTTGATTTCAGGTAAAGAACCAAAAGCGGACTTTCCCCCGGATTTTTTTCAAGTTCAAAAGACGCGGTAAAATTCTTTGCCAAGGCAAAAGATTTTTGCCCATCCGGTTTTGAAAAGACCAGTTGGCCGTTTTTCACTTCTATCGCCGCATGGTTTTTAAAGAGGATTTTATCCGCTTCGACTTTCACCGGTTCGGAAGCGGTATGGATGAAATTTCTCCAGTTTTCCGCCAGGGTGCTTACCGATCTCGCATGGGATGCCTTATCCATGGATTTCATAGCGGTTTTGCGCCCGTCGTAATAGAACATCGTCGCAAGATTGAAAAATATTGCCAGAAGCGCTATCGCGAAAAGCGCTTCAACCAGCGAAAGATAATTGCGTTTACCTATTTTCGACATAGTATTTTCACCTCTATAACCGCTTTTCCGTTAGCCCTGAGCAACGCTAATTTACTGCCGTCCGTTTCGGTTTTCACCAGCGGAGTTATTTTTGGGTCGGCGGTAAAACCGCTTTTGCTGAATTCGTCCAGGAAAATCTTCCTTATATCATCATTGCCGTAGCGTTTTTTCTGCGCGAGACGTTCGACCGTGTTGCTTATCGTCTGAAGAGCGCGGGCGTCGTTGGTGAAAGCCCGGTCCATTCTGTCAATGGTTTTCACCGAAGCCGAATAGCACACGCCTAAAAGCGCCACCAGCCCCAACGCTACGACGATTTCCACCATAATGAAACCGCGCGTTTTTAATTTTTTATTTTTCATAGCAGGTACACGTCCTTTTCTTCAATCAGGCCTTTTTCGGCCATTTTCGCGGCGACATTATGCAGATCGGCCTGCGGATAGCGGATAATGTGTTTCCGTATTTCACTCAGCGCAGGGTTATCGATTATAAAGTCCCGCCAATTATCGTCGGGTATAAGCAGCGCCGCAAGCGGAATCTGCCGGTCGCCGCTTTTCGCTTTCAAGAGACGCTGGCTGACGATGCCCGTAATCGCCGACGCCACCAGGAATGGTTCGAAACCATGATGCAGTATCCTGGTATAGACCGCGGGGATATCCCCGGCATGGAAAGTCGTAATGACCCGGTGTCCGGTCAACGCCGCGTCAAGCGCCACTTTTATTATTTCCGCGTCCCGCATTTCGCCGATTATCAGGGTTTTGACGTCCTGGCGCAGCGCGGCGCGCAAAGCCTGCGCATAATTCCACTGTTCATTGCTTTTGGACAGCGACACCTGCGAAATCCCGGGGATCCGGGATTCGACCGGGTCTTCTATTGAAATAATCGACGCCGGGTCCTGTTTGTTTTTGATGAGCTCCCGGATCATAGCGTAAATCGTCGTGGTTTTGCCGCATCCGGTCGGCCCGGTAAGGACGATCATGCCGCCCGAAGGTTTCAGCATCGCTTTCAGTTGTTCAGCAGCTCCCGGCGCGAAATTAAGTTCGTCGAGGAACTGCGGGCTCTGCGCTTTGTCAAGGATACGGAGCGTTATCCGTTCGCCGTTGACCGTGGGCATTACCGCGACCCGGAATTCAACGCCGGGAAATTTCTCCCCGTCTTTTATAACCCCGTCCTGCGCCACCTGGTTCCGGTAAGTGAGCAGATTCGCCATGACCTTGATCCGGGTAATACACTGCAAGCCTTTGATATTGTCGAGCTGATGCAGGGGTTTCTGCACGCCGCCGACCCGGCAACAGATCCGGCAATCGTCTTCCTCCGGCAGCCAGTAAATGTCGCTGGCTCCCAATTTGACGGTTTCCCGTAAAATCAGGTCAACAATTTCATAAGGTTCAAGTTTATCTGGAATTTTCATATAACCCCTATACCGCATAAATTATTTGAATAAAACAGTGAAACACATAAAACATAATGAAAAATACCAGTACGGAATTTACCGCCACCCCGGAAACAAAAAGCCATACGGCGTTCCTTTTTATCGAGCTGACCTGTTTATGATAGAGCCAGTCGCTAACGGCATCGAAACCGGCGGCGATATTTTCCCTGGCGGCGGCGTTGCGGATAAGGCATTCGCCCAGGTTCTGTTTCAGGTTCATGCCGCTCCAGGCCTTAAGCCAGTTTTCGCCGTTCTCCATTCGCCGGATGAATTTCCTGAGTTTCAGCTTGAGCCAGAAATAATTACAGGCTTTTTCACTGAATTTCGCGGCATTTAAAACATCTTCTCCCATATCCAGATACGACGCCATTGAAGATGACAATTCCAGGAAAGCGGCGTTCCTCAGATATCCGCGAAAAGACGGTATATATATAAAAATTTCCCCTAGAAACATTAAAATAAAATGTCTCAAACCGACGAAAACACGTCCCAAAATACCAAATATAAACATCAAGATAATGAAATTCCAGAACCATTCCCAAAGCGTAGCGATACAGAAAAATATAAATTCATAGCTTGGGTTGGAAACCGGTACTTGCGCAAGTTCTTCGAATATTTTGCTGAAATTAGGCATAATAAAAACCCATAAACCTGATAAAATAACGCCAAGTATAACAAATTCGACAAAAGGCAGGCAAAGAGCTTGTCGGTAATTTTTATGCGCTTCATTGTTGAAGCGCAGACGCTTGGCAAAAACCGGGAGAACCGTTTTAAGGTGTCCTTCTTTTTCCGCCTTTTCCACCGCCAGTAAATAATATTCCGGCAGAAAATAAGCAAAACGCTTGCGCAAGGTTTCATACAGCGGCATACCCCGGAGCAAATCTGAATAACTCGCCTGCAGGCAGTTTTCCCATTTTTTCGAGCGCGGCAACAGAAAGATCATGCGGTTATAACCGGAGCGGGGACTCTGCATCAACGAAAGCATGACCTCATGGAAAGGAATATCGTTACGCACCGCCCAGGCAAGGCTCTCCGCCAGCAGCGCCGGGCCGGACAGGGAAACAGTTCCTTCAGGCGACTCATTGTAATACCCGACCGTATAGTTTAAAAGACCTCCGCGCATAAAAACTCCCCCCTGCTAAAAAATACGCAATATGTTTATAAACGGAGTAAACATGAACAGAATGACGCTGCCGACAATCAACGCCATTACCCCTAACGATACGGCTTCCCAGGCCATTCCCACGCGCCGGTAGCCGTAAGAAGCGCGTTCCCGGAACAACAGCGCCAGTTTATCAAGTTCATCCGGCAAACTGTTTTCCTCCGTATTGGCCAGCATTATCAGGAGCAGGCGGGAAATATTGCTTTCGGCTTGCAGGGACTGTTTCACGTCCTCACCGTTCCGGCACTTGCGTACCACATTATCCAGGGCATTTGACAGCGGCGGAAAGTCCATAACCTCGGCAATAATCGGAAAAGCTTCCTCAGACGGGACTTTGCGGCACATCATCACCGCCCACAAGGAACACAGACGGGCCATTCCGAAATTGTAGAAGATCACTTCGGCAAACGGAATATGCCGGGATAATTTCAATAATATTTTGTTTCCGACCCTCTTGTTGCAGAACAGCCAGATAACAGCGCCCGCCAGAATAACATAAAGCACCCCGATCCCGTAAAAATATGCCCTGACAAAATTCGAAACCGCCAACACCATGACGGTTAAAGCCGGCAACGGCTCTCCTTCCAGCAAATCATTAAAAATCTGACCGAACGCGGGAATTACGAAATAGCACAAAAACAGCAGCACCAGAAACGCCGCGCCGATAGTGATAAGCGGGTAAAGCATGACATCGCGCACCATATTCACCAGCAAATACTGATAACGGGAAATATGGGCAAGTTCATAAAGAACATCCGACAAAGTACCTTCCTGTTCACCTAAAGCTATCATCCGGATATAGAACGGCGGAAAAGTATCGGGATGTTCCCCCATAGCCTGCGACAGGGTTTTTCCTTTATCGGCGGAATTGCTCAGTTCCTGAATAAGCGTTTTGAGTTTTCCGCCTTTGTTTTCCCCGGCCAGCTGTGCCAGAGCTTCGGGCAGCGGCAGTTCGGATTTCGTCAACAGGGCAAGCTGTTTCATGAAATCCGCAATTTCATAGTTGTTTATTTTCACTCTTTACTCCTTTTTTCACTCTGCAAAAAATTACAACTCGATACAGCTCCGCAGGAGCGATTTTTCAGTAGCCACTTACGCCCATGGCTACTGTATAATCATCCCTCCGGGATTCAATTCTTTCTATATTTACAGTACGCATTCGAAAACACAATCTCATGCGAAATCCAAATAATTATCCGAGTTTTTCAATAATTTTACACAAAGGCAGAAACATTGACAAAACCACTATCGCTACAACCAGATATATAAATATCGGTACCGCCCAGTACCAGAACCCGCTCAAAAGCCAGGTTTTATAAAAAGTAACCGGGTAAGCGCCGAGCCCGCTGCCGAGCTTTGTTATAATCTTATTGTCTGTTTTCATGTTTTTCTCCATTGAAGCGTATTCCTGCGCAGTATAATAAAAAGACCTGATCTTGAACATAAGCACAAACCATGCGGCGGCAAATCCGTGAAAAGTTATGGACAGAAGCGACAGCCATTCGGGATTCCTCAAAGCCCGCGCCGCAATAATCCAGCTTTGCTGGAAAACGATAAAAACAATTAATAAATACGGGATCAGGCAAACACTTTCCTTTACCCTGGCTCCAGTCTCCCCGGAAGGCGTTTTTAATAAAAGCCCGGTCACATGACATGAACGTTGAAGCATGATTATGAAAACTAAAACATAAATCGTAACGGCGACCGCGAATTCCGGGCCGACCTCAACCAGTTCAATATCCCTATAGCCGATTTTTAAAATTAAATCCAAACTTTTAAGAAACGACAAAGTCAGGATAAAATAAGCCGGAACCGCAATAAAAATATTGTTCCTGGTCTTTTTTAATAAGTCCGGGGTAACGATCAGAGCGCATTTATACCAGCCCGGATAAAACCAAAGTTTCACAAAAGAAACGAAAAGTATTATAAAAATACCAAACAACGCTGGGATCAGAACAAAGAACGATTCCGCGCCATAACTTTTTACCGCCAGGACAAAACCAGCAAGCAAGGCGATAAAAAACACGCTTGCTGAAACTTTCCATGCAATACTAAAAGTCTTTTTCATATATTCCTCCGCATTTCCATTAATAGATACGTTTTTCTAACTGATTGCAAACCTGGTGGGAAATTTCCCCGGAAATTACCGTTTGGCCCGGAGTTTTTTATTGACAAATTTATTTTGCTGATGTATTTTACTGAATTGGTCATACCTTTAAACCAATCTATTGTAAATAATAATGACTAAAATATCCGTACCATACGCGCATACTTACCTGGAAGCTGAAATCCCGGAACAGAATTTCCGGGGGGTTTTCGCGGCGAAACATTTGCAATGCGACGCCAATATTACGCAGAACGAACTTGTCCGCAGCGCCCTGGCAAATCCCGTCGCGTCCCCGCGTCTTGAGGAACTGGTCAAGGGCAAAAAGAATATGGTGATCATCACCAGCGACCACACCCGCCCCGTACCGAGTAAAGTGATCATGCCGGAAATCCTCGCGGAAGCCAGAAAAGGCAATCCCGATATCAACATTACCATTCTGGTCGCCACCGGTTTTCACCGCGCGACCACCCGCGAGGAACTCATCAATAAGCTTGGAACAGATATTGTCGATAATGAAAGAATAATAGTTCACGATTCGCAGGATAAATCAACACTGGTTCAGCTTGCTCCCCTGCCCTCCGGCGGGGAACTGTGGGTGAATAAACTTGCGGTCGAAACCGATTTGCTTATCGCCGAAGGATTCATCGAACCGCATTTTTTCGCGGGCTTTTCGGGCGGGCGGAAAAGCGTCCTGCCGGGGGTTGCCGGAGCCCAGACCGTTCTCGCCAATCACTGCTCCGAATTCATCGCCAGTCCACACGCCAGAACCGGCGGCCTTGAAAACAACCCCATTCACCGGGACATGCTGTTCGCGGCCGGAGAAGCGAGCCTCGCGTTCATCGTAAACGTGATAATTGACGAAAAAAAGAATGTCGTCAAAGCTTTCGCGGGAGACTTCAGGCAAGCCCATGAAGCCGGGTGCGCTTTCCTGAACGAACTGGTAAGAATCGAAGTTCCGCTTTCGGATATAGTTATTACCTCAAACGGCGGTTATCCGCTCGACCAGAACATTTATCAGGCGGTAAAGGGAATGACCGCCGCCGAAGCCGCCGTTAAAAAAGGCGGAGTTATAATCATGGCCGCGGCCTGTAATGACGGACACGGCGGACAATCGTTTTTTGACAATATGGCGAATGCGCACTGTCCGGGGCAAGTACTGGCGAGAGCGCTTAAGGTTCCGCGTAATGAAACTATTCCCGACCAGTGGGAATTCCAGATACTGGCCAGGGTATTGAAACACTGCGAGGTAATCATGGTTTCGGACATGTGTCCGCCGGAAATGATAAAAGCAATGCACATGAAACATGCTTTCACGCTCGATGAGGCTATCGCCGAAGCATTGAAACTAAAAGGGGGAAACGCGGGAATAGCAGTTATCCCGGACGGGGTTTCCGTCATCGTAAAAGCAAAGGACTGAACAATGAATATTACCGTCTGCATTAAACAGGTTCCGGGGACTTCCGAAGTCGAAGTCGATGAAAAAACCGGAGTACTGAAGCGCGAGGGCGTCGATTCGAAAATGAATCCGTTCGACCTTTTCGCCATCGAATCCGCGCTGAAAATAAAAGAAAAGAACCATGCCGCGATCAATGTCCTGAGCATGGGGCCGCCACAGACCGCGGAGATAATCCGCGAAGCTTTCATGATGGGCGCCGATAACGGTTTTCTGCTCTCCGACCGCCGTTTCGCGGGTTCCGACGTGCTGGCGACCGCCTACACGCTTTCGCAGGGAATCAGGAAAATCGGCGATTGTGAACTGATCATCTGCGGCAAACAGACCACCGACGGCGACACCGCCCAGGTCGGCCCGGAAATCGCCGAATTCCTGAACATTCCGCACGTTACGAATGTGAAAAAAATCATCGAGGCGGGAGAAAAAGATATAACCCTGGAAGTAGACCTGCCGCACCGCGTCGAAACCGTCCGGGTAAAATATCCGTGCCTGATCACGGTTGAAAAAGACATCTTCCAGCCGCGTCTGCCCTCATTCAGGCTGAAACTGGCAACCGAGGACAAAGAAGTCACGGTTTACAGCCTTGACGATTTTGAGGATAAGGACAAGGACAATTACGGATTGAGCGGCTCGCCCACCCAGGTGCGAAGGATTTTTCCGCCCGCCTCAAACGACACGCATGAACTCTGGGAAGGCAGTTCCGCCGATTTGAGCGGCAGGCTTTGCGAATGTCTCAGGGAAATGAAATTTACCGAAGGAGTCCGATAAAATGCCGGAAATCAGAATAAATCAGGAAAAAGCACAGGATCACGCCGGACTCATAAAACTGTGTCCTTTCAACGCCATCGAGTCATCCGGTTCCGAACTGCGGATAAACGCCGCCTGCAAAATGTGCCGGATATGCGTTAAAAAAGAACCGGAAATATTTGAATTCATCGAATCATCCCAAAGCGGAGCGGACAAAAATCTATGGCGGGGCATTGCCGTTTATATCGACCATATCGACGGCGATATTCATCCGGTAAGCTTCGAACTGATCGGCAAAGCCAGGGAACTGGCGGCCAAGATCAAACAGCCGGTAAACTGCCTGATGATCGGTTCTGGAATAAAGGAACAGGCCCGCGAAGCGCTCGAATACGGAGCCGACAACGTCTTTGTCTATGACCGGGAAGAACTCGAACATTTCAAAATAGAACCTTACACCACCGTGCTGGAGGATTTTATCACGCGGACAAAACCGGCGGCCGTACTGGTCGGCGGCACCGTTTTCGGGCGTTCGCTGGCGCCGCGCGCGGCGGCCAGGTTCAGAACCGGGCTCACCGCTGACTGCACCGTTCTGGACATTCAGGAAAATACCGATCTCGACCAGATACGCCCGGCGTTCGGGGGAAATATCATGGCTCACATCAATACTCCCAAACACCGGCCGCAATTCGCGACTGTTCGCTACAAAATATTTTCCGCCCCGGAAAAATCGAAAGAATATGAAGGAAACCTGGTCGAATGCGATATCGATCCGTCCAGGCTGCGTTCCGACATCGAAGTGCTGGGAATCCATAAAAAAGAAAAGGAAACCGGCATAGAAGAAGCCAAAGTCATAGTCGTGGCGGGGCGCGCCATAAAAAAAGAGGAAGACATGGCAATGATCCATCAATTGGCCGAAACGCTGGGGGCGCAGGTCGCCGGCACCCGTTCGCTCATCGAAACCGGCTGGCTCGACCCGAAATGCCAGATCGGCTTGAGCGGCAGAACCGTAAAACCGGACCTGATAATCACCTGCGGAGTTTCCGGCGCCATCCAGTTCGTGGCGGGCATGAACAATTCGGCGTTCATCGTCGCGGTGAACACCGATAAAAAAGCGCCTATTTTCAAACACGCCCATATCGGCATCGTCGGGGACATTTATGAAGTATTGCCGGAACTGGACCGGAAAATACGGGAGGCGGCAAAATGAATTACGCAAAAATAAACAAAGAAGATATAGCTTTTCTGGAATCGCTCTGCGGCAAAGAGCGGGTTTTCACGGGCGATGAAATAAATGAGGATTTCAGCCACGA
>JBAYCO010000135.1:0-9002 GCA_041668685.1 Victivallaceae bacterium
GAAAAATCCATATCCCAGTCGATAACGTTCGTCTGGTATTTCAGCTCTGAAAACATTCTTACCGCCGCCGCGACCGGCTGGTTTTCCTTTGCCAGGTTAGTTATCGGGTAGCCCATAGCCTCCTGCGGAATAAGAATGCCGATTTCAGTAACGGCCCGCGCTCCCGCCGTCCACGGCTCCAGGTTCTCGATTCCGGCAAATACGGAACCGACAAGTTTATATACTTCCGGGTCAAGTTTTCCCCGCGGATGCATATGGTCTCCGATTTCGCACGCAACCGCGTTGCTGAGTGCGTGGTAACAGTCGAATTTCAGCGCTTCCACTGTCCTGATGCCGCCGAAATCACCCCAACTGTCCTGAAACCGCCCGGTTTGTCCGATAGTGTGTTTTCCAAGATTCCGGGTGTATCTCACGTTTGCCGGGAAATTGTCGTAGCCCCATTCCCCCTGCGGCAGACATTCGATCTCGAAATGTCCGCAGTAAGGAGCCTGATCACGGAAAGGAATGCCGTTGAAATAAAGCAGTTCCTTGTCCGGTGCGAGCGCCTTTACTTTACGGGCAAAATCCAGATTGGATCGGTTCAGTACGGTAAACGCCGCATCCTGTTCGCCGCGGCTTTTTTCTTCCGTTTCCATGAGCTTGCGGCATTCGACGCCGTAACACGGCTCCCATGGATTGAAACAGTCGAAAAACAAACCGTCCACCGGGTAAAGTTCCAGCACTTCCTTAGTCATTGCCAGCAAGTAATCGCCGTAAGCCGTGTTGAGGCACATCCGCCGGAAAAACGGGTCCAGTTTGTCTTCGCGATAAATCGCGCCGTCTTTGGGCAGGACGCACCAGTCGCGATGCCGCAGGGCGTTTTCATGGTCGAGGCCGGCATTGAAATACGCGATGACCAGAATACCTTCGTCATGGCAGGCCTTGACCATTTCGCCCAGAAGATCGCATTGCAGTCCGGGATGCGGAATACCGATCTTTGTCGGATAATAGGCGAAACCGAGATTGCATTTGGCGAACACGTTGACGCTGTTCACATGCGCCGCTTTCAGGGTCCGGGCGAATTCCCGGCCGTTGAAATCCGCGCCCACGTCATTGACGCCGGGCATGGTGTGAAAATCGAGGTGAACCGCGCGCTGCGGATAAGTTTTTATTTTGTCAGTCATCAATTCATGTCCTTCTCTGTCTGCCTCAAGTTGCGTACCGTATTCCTGTCTACTATTTCAGGTTTGACAATGATCTTTGTGTTGATTTGTTCTCCGTCAATAATACGGAACAGCGTTTGGGCCGCGATTTGTCCGATTTCTTCGTTTTTCTGGTCAACCGCGGTAAAAGAACGGCCGCCGAAACCGATCAGGGAAATATTTTCGGGGATTTTAAGCCCGAGTTCGGCTATTCCCTGCGCTGCGCCTTTTGCCAACTCGATATTGGAACACAAAAGAGCGGTTATTTCCGGAAACTGCGTAAGCAACTGTTTAGCGTTATCCTTCCCGCTTGCACTCGTGTACGGGCCGTATTTGACATGAGCGTTATTCATTTTGCAGTTTCCCGCTTCAAGCGCTTTTTTATAGCCGTCAAATCTTTCCGCGGTGCTGTACAGGTCCCGGGGCCCCAGGATGAGACCTGTTTCCCGGTGCCCGTTTTCGATCAGGGAACGGGTCGCGAGATATATGCCTTCTTCAAAATCCGTTCCCACGAAAGGAACGTTAATTTCCCTGATATAATTGTCAATAATCACGCAGGGGCGATGTTCCAGGACTTCTTTCAGTTCGGCGGACAAACAGCCGACGCAGGGCATTACTATCAGACCGTCGATATGACGGTTGAAAATGTCCTTTATAATGGCGATTTCCTCTTCCGGGGAATTTTCAGACGAGGTGAAGATCGCGTGATAATCCTGTCGTTTGCTCTCCTGCATAATACTTTTGGCTATGTCGGTAAAGAATTCACACCCCATTTCCGGCATTACGAAAGCAATAAGATTGCTCCTGTTCATTTTCAATGCTTTGGCAAAATGATTGGGCGTGTAATTTAATTTCCTTACCAGTTTTTCCACTTTTTCTTTGGTCGCGGCGCTGGCCCCCGGACGGTCGTTCAGCGCTTTGGATACCGTTGAATTGGCAAGCCCAAGGGTTTTGGCTAAATAAGAAATATCAATCTTGTCTTTTGTATTCAGCATTAGAACGCTTCCTTATATTGTTCTTTTATTATTATATAGAAATTGTTTTCTTTTGTCAAGTGCAAAATAAAATTTTATTGTTTTTTTATTACCTCAATATATTTGTATTTTTTATAGAAATCGTTTTCCATTATGCTTAAATAAAGGGTAATGGCTCACTCTTTTCGCAGGTTTAAATAGTAGCTCAAGCGTCTTGAGTCATGAACGGAACAGACGTCAACTGCCCACCGACACAACCGGGACGGTTGTGCTACTATCACGTAAAGCAGCACATTCAGCCTCAGGAAAAGACTGAGCCATTACTAAATAAATCCGAAATTAATTTGCCTGTCTGTTGATTTTGCCGTCCCTGTGTTTATAATAAATAGAACTTTGTAATTTATTTTAACAAATGGATATATTATTATGAAAATCCCTACAGTCTGGACGGAACCTTTTTCTGATTACATTGAAAACCGGCTCAAAAGCGAAGCGGCAAAATTTTTCCGCATTCACCAATTGCCGGATACTTTGGAATTCTGGCTGAAATACCGTGAGGAATTGCGCGAAAATATCTGGAAACACCTTGGCGTTCGTCCTGATCATGCCTTGGATTTGGATTTACATGAGACCGGCGAAATTAAAATGGACGGCTATGTGATAAAAAATCTTTATTACCAGAGCCGTCCGGGAATTTATGTAACCGGCAATCTCTATATTCCCGATGGCGACGGCCCGTTTCCGGGCATAGTCGGCATGCACGGGCATTGGTCGCAGGGACGGCTGGCGGAAAGAGTCCAGAGCCGCGGACACTCCCTGGCGCAAAACGGTTATGTCTGTCTGCAAGTGGATGCCTGGGGCTCAGGCGAACGCTCTACCGTACACGGCGAATTTGAGTATCATGGAGCCGGGCTGGGCGGAGCGTTGTTCAATGTCGGTGAAACTTTGATGGGGGCGCAGATCGTCGATAACATGCGCGCCGTGGATGTGCTTTGTTCTCTTGATTATGTCGATCCCGACAGGATAGGCGCGACCGGCGCCAGCGGCGGCGGTAACCAGACCATGTGGCTGACCGCCATGGATGAACGTATCAAGGCGGCGATGCCGGTGGTTAGCGTCGGAACGTTTGAATCTTATGTTATGGGTTCGAACTGTATTTGCGAATGTTTGCCGGACGGCTTGACGTTTACCGAGGAATCCGGAATCCTGGCATTGGTCGCGCCCCGCGCATTGAAGATATGCAATTGTCTCGGCGATTCCAATCCGACGTTCTTTCCGGCTGAAATGCTGCGTTCCTGTAAGGAAGCCGGAAAAGTATTCCAGGCTTACGGTAAAGGTTCCAGTCTGGCTTATCAGGTTTTCAATCTGCCGCACGGCTACTGGCCGGAAATCCGGGAGGCTATGCTCGGCTGGTTCAATCTCCGGCTTAAAGGCATCGGCTGCGGCGCTCCTGAAAAGGAAAAGGCTTTTGAGTGCCTGCCGGAAGATAAACTGATGGTTTTCGAAAAAGGAAAACGCCCCGCCGGAGTTATCCCGATTGCTGAATACTGCCGCAATAAAGGCGCTGAACTGAAAAAATCAGCATCCGCTTCGGGAGATAAAGAAAACGAACTGAAAAATATCCTGAAATTTTCCGGGCCTGAATTGAAAGCGGTTCATCGTTATGTTGAAAAAGACGGCTGGGAAACTTTGGCGTTTGAAACACTCTGCGGCGACATGATCCCGGCTCTATTGCGGAAGCCCCGGAGCGGCTCGCCGGATTATGTTATTGCCGCAAGTTCTCTTGGAAAAGCCGATCTGGTGAACTCGGAATATTTCAAAAAACTTGTAGAGGGCGGAAAAGGCATTATTATTTTTGACTCTTATGCCGGTGGGGAAACTGCCGGAGCGGATATGGTTACCCGTAGTCCTTACCATACGACGAGCCGCGCGCTGCTTTGGCTGGGCAGGACTTTATACGGCGAATGGACCAGGGAATATGTCCTGCTTGCAAACTGGTGTAAAGAATCCCTGAAGGCGGAAAATATTGAACTCTTCGGTTATCGGGAAAGCGGGATAATTGCTGTTTTTGCCGGTGCTTTGTCTGGAACTGAGATTGACGTTATTGCCGAAAAATCACCGCGTAGCTTTGTTTTTACCACCAATGAAAAAGCGCATGAACTGTCCATGGGGTTTTGTCTTCCCAATATTCTGAAGTGGGGGGACCTGGACACGGCGGTGAGTTTGAACAAGGGCAAAGTTACTTTCGTCGATTAAAGCAATTAAGCACTTTCACCGTTTACATCGTTAAAAAATTATTGATGTCATGTGAGTTGTTGCGGGTGTGTTGAAATATTTTCGAACTGTGCGGTAGCAGCGTGGCAAGCAAAAACGCGGCAAACGTGTTAATTGCTAGGGAAATCGTGTTTGTAGTCCCGCCTTCAGGCGGAATCGCCAATTTTAATTAGCGGGAAAATTCCGTTTAAAAGCGATGCGACATTTTGCGTCCCGCTTCCCGCATTTATTTCATCCGCTTAAAAGCGTGACTACAAACACGTAAAAATTACTTGATAATGATATTGGACCGTTGGGCGGTAACAATTTGAGCCGGTGTTCTACCGCACAGCTTGAATTTTCAGTATGACGCCGCATTAGCTTTGCTGATGCCATTTTTTTTAGCAAAGTCTCAAAAAAAATAGGCGCTTAAATTAATGAGTAAACGCCCCCTACATATCACAAAAAAAGGAACGTCCCTGTCCTACATCATTCTCCTAATGTCCATGGTTTCAGATGTAGCCGCGGCTGTCCAGCCGTGATGAGCTCAAAACTCAGATATTCGAGCGACGCCCAAGAATGCTCTGAGGACGTATTTTAAAGGGCACGCAATAAATAACATTATCTTTTAGGGGTAGTTGTTAACTTCCCGAAAACAGAGTTAAAGAATTTTAGTTCTCGTTTTTCTGAGGAGTACAGTTCGTTTTTCAGGGTTTTTGGTACTTTTTTGGGAAACCACCTTGCCTTGTCGCATTTGACCGCAAATGGCAGGGGCCTCAAATCGCAAAGAGATTTGTAGTATTCGTCGGCAATATCAGGAGCGAGGTATTTTATATATGTGCCGCCGACATAAAGAGCGGCAGCTTTGAGGTTAATATTTTTACTCAGCATAGCAGCCCGCATCATAAATTGGGCTCCTCTATAACGATAAGCTTTTTCTCTGGGTTTCATATTCAGATTATAAAAATTGAAATGATAATACCATTCAGGATTCAGAGCGGTATAAGGATAGTGATAGCCATTCCTGTAATAATCAGGAGCAGATGCGGTTGAAAACAGATGACTCCCGTTTTCTCGAACCATTTTTCCCAGATTGTAAAAAGCCAGAGCTCTTTCATTTTTCGTATATTTCAAATCATTCGCGATAGAATCCAGTTTCCTATATTTCCTGACGTATTTTTTATATCTTTCGGGCATCCATTTTTCCGCTTCACTGAAACGGTAGGCGCGCATCAGGCGGCGAGCCAGCAAATGTTCGATGTTGTCGCTTATTTCCTTGCCGAAAGATTTTTTATGGTTTTGGCAAAATATTATAAGGTCGTCAAGAGCGATTACCTGCTCGGCAAGACAAAACGCATCATCAAGACAAGATGCCTTAAGGAATGAATAAAGAGCTTCAGTGAAGTCGCGTTTATGGACAAGGACATTGCCATATACCGCATGGATTTCCTCATTCATTTTCAACGAGAATTCGCTGGAACATGACATATAAAAAGGATATTGTTCCCGGTTCTCATAAAAAAAGAGCCATTTTCGCAAAAGTTTCGCCGCTTTCTCGTAATTCCCTTCCCTGCGTGCGAAACGCGCCTGTAACCAGAGTTTTATCATGGAATTATCATTCGTATGGGCAAGGAATTCTTTGCATTCTTTTAAACGTCCGCGATAGTAGGCCAGCCAGGCCAGACGCTCGGCGCAAACAATTTTCGCATCGCCTATCAGGCTTAAGGTTTTAGCCGGAAAATTCGGATTAGCCAGTGATATTGACAGCAGTACCATTTCTCTGGCGAGCGGATCCCGCAAAATTTCTTTTTTCTCGGCATCGCTCATGGGAGCGTAAATCTTTCTGTGCAGATATCCCAAATCATTGACAATACCGTTGATCAATAATTTGTCTCCGGCTTTGGAGGCTGCCGCATAACAGGCAAGGATATATTTGAACCTGTTTAAATTCGAATGGGTATAAATATATTCATTGCGGTAACTGGAATAGGCGAGGCCGGAACTGTCGGAAAATTTTCTGCCGAGTGAACGAAGTCTTTCGTAGTATTTATGAGCCAGGTCGGAATCTCTGTTCAGTAACATGTTTCCGAGCATATATAATGTCCAGCTTGTTCTATAGAAACGATCCTGTTCGGGCAGTTTAAGCAGTTCAAGCCACGCAGCGGGAAGTTTTTCCGGATTGCGACGCATCTGCGCGACGCCTCGTATATAAAGACAAAATTCTTTAAGGCCAGGATTGTTACTGAAATCTTCCGGTACTTCGCCTTTAGAGACTTTACTGCGGGCGGCTTTAAAAGAATTTACGGTCTTTTCCGTCTCATCTTCCGCGATATTCAAGTTCCGGCAGGCGCTTCGTAAATCTTTGACAGCCGTATCAAGTGTTGACAGAGAAGTTTTTTTCTTTAAATCCGGAATATCTTTATAAAATTTTTTGCTGAGCGTTTCAAGCTCGTATATGATATCAGGATGAGGATAAAATGGCCATTCGTCATTATTCAGGTAACAGGGGCTTACATACGGTCCGCAACAATGAGCGTATTGACCAAAAAACATAATCGCGATGATAAAAGATAAAATTTTCATTTCAGGGTAACCTTAATATTTTCAGGTTTTGTGTTTACATAGAAAGTTCCTATTTTAAGTTTTTTGCCGCAAGCGGAGTATGGCACGCTCAAAGTATCGGGAAGCGCCATGAACGAACTGTCTCCGGACATATTTCGGGCACCGTTGAACAAATCAAATTCTCCCATTCTCATGGGCCATTCAATTTTAATTTCAAAGCGGCCAAGAATAATAATGTTTTGGGTCAAAACATAAAGTTCGATAAAACCGTCCTGGTTCCGTTCACATAGTATCCTGACGGAAGGCGCAGGAATAAAGCCCCGTTCCAACATATCTAAAGCCGATATGTCAAGACTCAACCTGTCTCCGGCTGCCGGAAAGTGAAACCAGACAATTCCTCCATTGCGTTTCATTTTTATAATATCTCGTAACAACACCATGTCAAGAGTAGTTAATTGAGAAATTAAATTTTTATTTTTCCGGGGAAAATATCCTGCCGATAAAAGCTTGAAATTCCCGTTTCGTTTGTCAAAATACAATTGATAAGCATAAGCCGGAAGAGCAATTAAATACGGGAACCCGAGCTTTTCGGCATGTTTAACGGCCGGTATTGCTGTAGAGCGTTTGACAATAGACATATCGTCATTGATATTTTCCGGTATTTTTAAGCCGTGAACCTGTAGTACGTAATAGTCAAGTTTCGAGACCATTCGTCCAAATTCACGATGAGTCAAATGTACAGGAAGAACCGTGATGGAGAGCTCCGCGTCCGGTATTTTTTCTCTTAATTTACTGATATACCGCGCATAATCCAGCATTTTGCTTTCAGGACAGTCCAAATCAAGCTGCAACTCATTGCCGCCAAGCCTTCGAAATTCTTTGACTATTACGTCAACTTCAAGTTTATTTAATAAACCGTTATTAATCCTGAATACCCAGCAATGAGTATCCTGTTTTTTTATCTGTTCCGGAATTGCTGTTCTGGCGCAGCGTATAAGCTTGCCCTTTAAAGAGAATTCCGCAGCCAGCAGGTAAGTTTTCCTATTGCGTTCTTTTACCGCTTTAACGAGGGAATTATCCCATTTGCGTTGCCATACGTAAAAAGCCGGTTTATCGGGAGGTCTCCAGTGATTTTCCTGTTCATTTTTTTTGCCGCAGCCAAATTGCAGCAAGCTGAGAAAACCGGCCGAGATCAAAAATATACGGATTTTTATCATACTGCGTCATTTCCCTCTCATTTCTTTGAATGACAGGGGTTTGAAATTTTTCTTCATTTCGTTTCGTTTCGCGGTATCGACGGCCAGGTATTTCCAGCTTGCGAAAGCAAAATCGTGCGGCAGGAAATTCTGCAGCCAGCAATGATTCAACTGGTAGGATATCGCGAACGATTCGAATATCCACGGGCATTGCGTGCTCAAATATTCGACCATTTTTTCATATTTACGGGTGCGTTCAGGCGAATCCGGCATCGGGATTATTTCCTCGAACATGCGGTCGAACTTTTTATCCTGATAAAATGCGCGGTTGCAGCTCCCGGCGTTTTTGCTGTAGAAAAGCTGAAGAAAATTTTCGGCATCAGGGTAATCGCCGATCCACGACAGGCGGAACAATTGGAATTTTCCCTTGCGCATTTTCTGGAAAAAACGTGGTTTGTTGTTAAGCAGCGGGACAATCTTGATGCCGATTTTTCCCATATCCTTGATCATCAGTTCCGCGAGTTGGCGGTGGGCGGATGAATTGCCGTTCTGGTCGTAAGTCAAAGTCAGGGGAGCGCCGGTTTTTGGATCGATGCCGCCCGGATAGCCTGCGCGTTTCAGGTATTCGCGGGCGCGCTCCAGGTCATAGCGGCTGTACGGATTTTTGAATGCCGGGTTATTCCCCGCGACTTCGGGCGGAATCGGACCTTCGGCCGGGAGCATCTGGCCGTTGTAGTGGGTTTTGATATTGTCAATATTGTACGCCAGGCTTATGGCTTTCCGCAGATTTAAATTTTTCGCCGGCAGCGGGTCGTTAAAGTTGAACCCCACATACC
>JBAYCO010000136.1:0-8965 GCA_041668685.1 Victivallaceae bacterium
GACCTCCTGACCGTGTATAACGGCCGTGAGGAAAACAGCGCCCTGACTAGAGGCGAAATTGAGGAACTGGTTGAACCTGTCCTGAAGTCGCATCGGGATTTGAAACTGACCGGGGGGCTTAACAAGCTGCTCCTTGACCGCTGCGAATTTTCCCAGCCGGAGGATTTCGATTATCCGGCGCGGCGGCGGGAAATTTTTCTTAGAGCCGCTGAACTGTTGAAAAACGGCGCCGAAAATTACGACGGCTATTACCGGGAACTCATGAATGGTTCCGAATTCGCGAACCATGATATTTTTGCCGACCTGCCGGAAAATGAAACCCTGACCGGGTTCAGGACGCTTTTCCCGCGGGAACTGCTCGAACGCTACAATTGCGCCCAGGTTCAGGGGTTGCTGCTTAACGCTTCGGAAATAGAGGTCAAGGTGTCGTCTCCGGATCCGGCGGAACTACGCAAGCTGTTCAAATACCTTAAATTTTTCCGGTTGCTGGCGGAGATAAAACAAATAAAAAATCCTGCCGGGGAAAAAGATGATATCGCCATGTCCCTGAAAATCAGCGGTCCGGCAAGCATTCTTGAAAACAGCCGTAAATACGGCTTGCAGATAGCCATTTTCTTCCCGGCCGTCTGCGCCCTGAAAAAATGGCAGTTGAAAGCGGACATAAAATCCGGCGGTAAAGTTTACCGTTTGAATCTTGATGAAAGCAGCGGCCTGGTATCGCACTACCGCAATTTCAGCGCCTACATACCGGAAGAAATCGTCATGTTTCACAATTTATTCCGGCAGAAAGTCAAAAACTGGAGGATAAGCGGGGAAACTCCGTTCATTAAGGGACAAAAACAGGAAATTATCTTTCCTGACTTGAATTTCAGCGACAAACATGGAAAAACAATCCATCTTGAATTGTTCCATCGCTGGCACCGCGGCGCCTTGCTCAGCCGTCTGGAATTTTGCGAAACGAATCCGGATTTGCCATTGTTATTAGGAGTGGACCGGGCGCTGCTTAAGGGAGATTTGCCGGAAATACTGGAACACAGCGCTTATTTCCAGAGAAGGGGGTTCCTTTTCCGCGATTTTCCCGGCGTTGCCAGAGTGAGTAAGCTTTTGGACGAAACTGAATAACGATAAAGATTTTTATAGAAAAGATGCCGCCTGATCGTTAACCATAACTTCTATTACCTCTTTTGCTTTTTCTATCTTCCAATTTGCAGGCTAAAATACCGTAAACATAATATTCCCATCCTTCATAATTAGTTTTATGGACTGATTGTCGTTAAATATGGTAATATTTTTAACAGGGTCACTTTTTACAATAATAATGTCGGCCCGTTTTCCTTCTTCAATTGTCCCTATCTGCGTTTCCAGACCAAGCGTTTTCGCTCCAATGCTCGTCGCCGCCATCAACGCCTGCGTGGGAGAATAGCCTGCCTCCACCAACCGTACCAGTTCACGAGGATTTTCCCCGTGTTTATTAAAAGGCGTCCCGGAATCGGTACCCATTGCTGAAATTACCCCGGCTTTTTGCGCCATAACAATACTTTCCTGACGCCGTGGTTTATATAACAAAGCTTTTTCAAGTATTTCCGGCGGCATTCCGCCTTTTATTCCTATCCGCTCCATATTGTGAAGCGCGGAAAGCGTGAAAACAACCGGTACTTTTTTTTGAACCATTAATGAAACGATTTCTTCAGTCAGTACCGTTCCGTGTTCAATACTGTCTATCCCCGCCAAAAGAGCTGCAAGGATACCTTCGCTGCCTTTGGCATGAGCCGCGGTTTTCTTACCCGCGTTATGCGCCGCCTCAATTCCGGATTTTAATTCATCTTCCGTCATCTGTATCGCGCCGGGACTGGAGCCGGGAGTCATTGCGCCCCCCGTCACCATAAATTTTATCAGATCCGCTCCCGATTTGACTTGTTCGCGTACGGCTTTGACTACTTCATCAGGTCCATCCGCCTCCCGTCCAATCGGCCAGCCATGCCCACCGGTGATACATATGACCCGACCGCTTGCCAGAATCCTCGGCCCCCTGATTAAACCGGAATTTATCGCATTCCTTATTTCCAGGTCAACGCCGTCAGCTCCCCCCATGTCCCGAATGGTTGTTGTACCCGATAATAAAGTTTTTTCAGCGTTTTTTGCCGCTTTCAGGACTTTTACCGCCAATGGTTCGCCCATGCTGGCGGCAAATGGATCATTGCCGCCGTCTAAAGCGATATGAGTGTGGCAGTCAATCAGGCCTGGCAACAGCATACAGCCGCTTATTGGGATAACCCGGGCATCTTTATATGCTGCGACCGAACCTGTCTGTATTTTTTTTATTATACCGTCTTCGATAATGACAGAGGTATTTTCCAGAACATCTCCATTGCCGGTAAATATGCTGCCGTTACTGAAAACAATTATTTTTGAAGTCATTTCTTTTGCCGTTTGTTGTTTTAATAGTTTAGCGTAAAGGAGACCAGTATTTATATCGGTCAATTCCTGTTTTTGTTGTGTCGTCAAGCACAGTTAGCTCAGTCGTTACCATACTCTTGGCTTGTCCGGCAATAAACACTACATTGCTTCTGTTGTTTCCACCATGACGCGGGTAAGGACGAAAAGTTGCTGTCCACACTACTCCGTCAGGAATAGCGCAATAATACCCTTTAACCGAAGGATCGGTTATCAGATAGGAATCGACACAAAGCAAAGTTTCAGAAGGATTTTTTATTTGAGGCAGTTTTGCGGAAAAAATTCCGTTGCCGCCAGTAAAAGGATTGCTGACAGTGGCGATATTATGACCAAGCCCAAGAATATTATAACCGTAAGAAATATCCTGTCCGCCATTCCAGTCATCTACCGTACGCGTATCTTTTTCACAATAAAAAATATTTTTATTGTTAGTATAATCCAACAACAGAACAGGCCACTTGGAAGCAGCATTTGCCATAGGCACATATTCTTCGTAATTATCGGCATAGAGAGCCAAAGCCGTACCTGTTTGTTTTAAATTATTAATACATTTAATCTCTTTGGCTTTGTCGCGAGCATTGTTCAACGCCGGCAACAGCATTGAGGCGAGTATCGCTATGATCGCGATCACGACGAGAAGCTCGATAAGAGTGAAGATATTTGATTTTTGCAGTTTCATGGTAAGCCTCCTTTTTTAAAATACGCCAAACTGTTTTTTATATTAAACGATGAAAACATCGTTGGGATACTCTCCAAGATATCTGTCTCGTCTGTCAACTATAACCGTAACTACATTTTGACCTTTTTCGAGCCGTTCGGCAATTTTCAGCGCTATATGCACATTTGCTCCTGAGGACATGCCGCAATATATTCCTTCCTCCCGGCACAGCCGGTCGGCCGTTTTTCGTGCGTCCTCCGCAGTCACCCTGAAAAATTTGTCAGGATAACCATTATCCAGCATTTCTTCAACGATTGGTTTTTCAGTCTGCCATTTTTCCAGCCCCATAGCTTTAATTAACTTCTGCATTACTGTCGACTTCCTGAATTCTCCCCGATCTGATTCTTCCTTATCCAGATCCATATATACTTCACTACCTTCAGGAACTATCCCAAAAGTCAAAGGTTCAAGTCCATGTTCCCTGAATGCCAAGGCCGTACCCAGTAGAGTGGCGCCCGAACCGACGGCGCATCCCCATGCATCTATTTTTCCATCAAGTTGATCGTATATCTCCCGGCCCATACTCATTTGCCCGATATAATTGTATTTGTTATAGATCTGATCAAGCCAGATCACGTCGGGATCGTTTTTCTCAAGCAAATAGGAATGCATTTTCCCGGCCATTATATATGCCAGATCATGGTCGTCTTCTATAAAACGTTCGGCAAGCTCTTTGGATAAATAATCAAAAGGTCCGCTTGCTTCGCAGGTTTCCGGTCCATAAGCTCCGGTGATTTTGAGTCTTGTACTGTTTCCGCGCAGCATCGGCTTATAGATAGCCAATTTCGCTCTAAGCCCCTTTACCGCTGAAACAAACGCTATGGCCGGGGCACAGTTGCCCGCTGACGAATCACAGACTATACCACCGGGTTTGAGTCGCTTATGATTCCAGGTAAGTCCTTTTTCCGCAGCTTCAATCATTGAAAGAGCCATTCTATCCTTATAACTGCCGCTCGGGTTGAGGTATTCCAGTTTGACAAAAACATTTGCCGGCAAGCCTTTTCCCACTTTATTCAATTTTAAGAGCGGGGTGTTGCCGATAAGCTCCAGCATGCTATTTGCATATTTCATAAAATGTTTTTAACCTGTATGTCAATTAAAAAGTTCGTTGATGGTTTCTATCGTTTTTTCAGTAGCTTTTTCCAAGGTCCCGGCTATGAGTTTTCTTCCTATGCTTACTTCATACCCCCCGTTTTTGATGGCTTTTTTCGTCGGCAAATAACCGCAGTCGCCGCTGTTGCATTCATGTCCGGCCAACAGATATTTGGCCTTCGCCCGGAGTTTTAAATCGAGTTGCGCTTCCACAAAAGGTTCTCCGGGCCAGCCGATAACCGCGGCCTCTCCAATTCTGAAAACCTGTATCTCAAATTTATAATCAGGATCGCTTTCTATTATATGCTGTTTATCCAAATCCCTGACGGCCAGCACCCAATCCCATGAAATACGTTCATTCCGGCTATCGAGAAAAATCGGCATGGGATGCTCTTTAAGCAATTCTTTCGCGTTGCTGATAGTTTTTTTTGGCGGTCGTTCCCACGGTATATTCATAATATGACTTGAACGCATGATCGGGAAGGCATTAACCGCTTGTAGATTATCTATCAGCTTTTGGCCTGTACTGTCGAGGTGTTTCAGCATCAAATCCAAACTAATGTCGTTGCTGTAATCAGGATTGCGGTGATCAGGGTTGCTGTGATCCCGTGGACTGATATTGCCGCAGAACCCGTTCAAACACCCGACAACACAGTCGTTGCCGAGTTTACGGCTGACGCTTTCACTCCAGATACCCGGCCAATCCGCCGAAACATAACGCTTGGGGTAGCCATGGATCGGATGACATGTATAATGCAATATCCCAGCCACGGGACGTGAGTTAAAGTCTTCAAAAAGCAATAAGGATGCTTCCGGGTCAATCGGTCCCTCGCAATACAGAATATTTTCATCACAGTTCGCAGGATGAGTTTTTACCCTGCCGTCACGCATCACATAACGCCGATTGGAAGCACAACGGTTGTCAATAGTTCTGGCAAATTTTACCCGCACCGGAACAAGCTGATTCATTGCTTTTTTTACGCCTTTAACGATTTCAGACACGAATAGATCATTATAAGCCGGCGTATCGCCGCATACCCATTTTAATTTGGGAGCGATGATATTACAATGATCAAGCAAAAACGGCCCCACCCGTGGAGAAGAATGTGATTGACTGCAATGCAGCATGACATCCTCAGGTTCCGCTTTCAACTGTTCGGCAATTGTTTTTCGTAATTCTTGTCCAATTTCGTAAATAATACAATCCGTATCACAGGTAATTAAACATAGCTTCTTATTATTTGCCTTTATAACAATAATACGCGCATACAGGCGGTCCCTGATTTCTTCAACAGGTCGGTACCGGCCGATATCTCCACCTAATTGAGTTCCGTATTCCGGCGTAATATCCACTTTGGCCGCACCGACTGATATTATGTGTTTCATATTCATTGCCTAATATAAAAAGCTTGTTGAATTTGATTTTATTATGTTAAAAATGTATAGTAATATTATACAAAATATATAGTAAAATGTAAATGTCATATTATCTCAATAATATGTGTAATAATGTCAATTGCAAAAATGAACAACTCAGATCATCATCCCGTTACACTTCTTCATATACATAGTGGCGCCGGCTCCAGAAGCAGAGATTTTAAACCGCAATGGGAACGGTTTCCTTATTGGACATTTTCTTATTGTTTACAAGGACAAGGCAGGATAGAATTTAAAGAGGGGAAAAGTTCATTTTTCTCCCAGAAGGATCATGTTTCCGTTGCCCCTGCCAACTGTATATACCGGGGTACGGTTATTTCCGGATGCCCGGGAATGTATTGCTGGCTGCATGTGCAGTTTGAAATCATGGGATTCCTGGATCCGCTTGCATATTTGGATATACCAAACGTATTACCCGCGCCAATAAGCTCAAAAATATTGACCATAGCTCAAGAACTAATTCAAATGGGGGAAAATAGAAATTTATCTATGATGGAGTTGTCCGTGCAGTTGAATTATCAGGGGGCAAGCCTGCTCAAACTGCTGCTGGACAATTTTAAACAAACAGCATCTCCCAATATTTTCCCTGAAGAACTTGAAACATTGATGCCGGCCGTAAAAGCAATGAAACAAAACCTTGGAAAATCATTGAGCATAGAAAACCTGGCCCAGTCAGTATCAATGTCTGTTCCAACTTTTTTTCGCCGTTTCAAGCGGGCATTTAAAATCACCCCTTATGCTCAATTGGAAAAGTTACGAATGCACGAAGCGGTCAACTTACTTTGCATAAATAAACGATCTATTGATGAAACTTCTGAAATACTCGGTTATTGTGATCGTTTCCAGTTCTCAAAAGTTTTTAAACGGGTTTACGGAAAATCGCCTTCGCAATACCGCCAAAGTTTCTATGAGGGATCACATTTATGCTAATCAACCTTGCGCCACTGCTCTGAAAATTTTGTCGAGAACGGGGATTTTATGACTAGACAAGAAAAAATGGCAATTTAACTTAACTTGTTCAATTGCCGCGACTTAAGGTCAGAAAAATGGTGGGCGCAATTGGGCTTGAACCAACGACCTCTACGATGTCAACGTAGCTAAATCAGCCTCAAATTTGCAATTTTGGTAATAAATTGGTAATAAATGTCGTTTTTTCATGCTATATTATTCGACATAGAAGTAATCAGGTAACCAACAGGAGTCATCATGGCAAAGACAAATCGTAACAAAGGGGCCGGTTCGGTTTTCAAGCGCGGTAAATATTATTATTTGCAATATATGATTAACGGCGTGGTAAAAAAAGTTTCCCTCAAATGTTCTTCAGAAAGAGAAGCTAAGAAAAAGGCCGCAGAATTACTGCCTGCTTTAGAGGCAAAAACTAAGGAACAAATAGCGTTACATGTTGCCGAAGCAAGAAATCTTTCCAAAAGGAATAAGCTTAAGCTCGAAAATGTCTGGAGTCTCTACCTAAAAAATCCGGCGCGTCCTGATAGCAGTGAAGGCACTTTAGGTAATTATAAACGAAACTGGGATTTATTTATTTCATGGCTTCTCGCTATTAAACCTGATATAAATTTACTTTCTGATATTAGCTCTGAAATGGCACAGGATTATGCGGATTTTCTTTGGATGGGGAAAAAAAAGAAAATATCCGCCGCTACTTTTAATTATCACATGCAGTCTCTTACTCTGATTACAAAAATACTGAAAGATAAGGCGGGCATTGATGCTAATCCGTGGGATACAATAACCCGTAAAACTGAAATGAAGCAAAAACGTAAGGAATTCACCTATAGTCAAGCAGCCAAAATTTTTGAGGCGTTTGATGACGATAATCTTAGACTGATGAATAAACAGGAAATGAAAGTTCTTTTTTATATCGGGGCTTTTACTGGCCTACGATTGGCTGATGCTATAAATTTGAAATGGTCAGCAGTCAATTTTGCCAGGAATATAATTTCCTTGACACCGGTCAAAACTCGCCGCATCCAGAGAGAAGTAAACATTCCTATTCATCCCAATCTGAAAAATATTTTTATTGAAGCCCAAAATTGGAAAGATGAAAGTGATTATGTTCTGCCCAATATTGCCGCAAGATATGCATCTAATGCAGACGGTGTAAAAAAAGATAGTATTAAGGTTCTTGAATTTTGCGGCTTTAATGACAGAGGCGAAGGACGCGGACTTAATCGACGCCTATACGGGTTCCATAGTTTCCGGCATTTCTTTGCTTCTACCTGTGCCGATGCAGGTGTTCCCGTAGCAACCTTAGCTGAGATTCTGGGAGACAATATTTCTACCTTGAATAAATACTACATCCATGCGCAAAAAGAAAGCCGACAAAAAATGATCAATGCATTAGACGATAAGACAGACTCAAAAAAGTTTCTAAATGAGTCAAATCAAACGACAGCAGAAAAGAAGCTTTCTGAAATTCAAAATATCCTTGATAATACCGTAGACAAAACAGATAGTCAAAAACTCAAGGCAATTTCTGATATTTTGAAATAAGCAACTTAGAACATGAGAATCCCATAATTGTATTGAGTTCGTGGAAAATATCTATTTTCTAGATTGTTCTATTGTTATCTTTGTTTTTTTGTCGGAGTTTTAATTTTTTCAATATTACTGTTAAACTTTCAATTGATTACTTTTGTTATGAAATTTCGATTCATAAGTAATGAATAGGTCAGTTCGATTCTGGCCATTGGCTACAACTTAAGTTCTTTATTATAAACAATTTGTCAAGCAAACTTAATTCATGTCTTTTTGGGTCGCTAGTACCTTAAAACCATTCATAAGGTGCCAATAAGGTGCTACCTGTTTTACAATAAAAAATTTTTAAATTTATTGCTGCGGCAACTAAATCTCTGTTATTTTTACCTGTCTTTGTTTAAAATCATTACTTTGCCATGTTACCTATAAAGAAGACAACTTTTGGTATGATTGTGTCAGAAGAACAATTAATAGACAATTATAGCGTCTAAATGAGGTCTATTTTGACATCGCCGCTTGACTAAAAAGCGTCTGACCGATTACTTTTCTCTGATTTTTTCTGATTTTTTATCGCTGAAAAAAAGAGAATCTTATTGACTTTTTATATATGCGGTATTATAATTATATTACGAAACATAGTTAATCGTTGTGGACGCGCACGAGAAATGGCCGGAATTTGAACATCAGAAACAGCCGGAAAATGAGCATTTTGGTGGCCGGGGTGTAATTATGCGTCCGCTGTCCGGGTAAAACGGCAAGCGGAATTGC
>JBAYCO010000137.1:0-8955 GCA_041668685.1 Victivallaceae bacterium
AATAATTTTAAGACAAAAACAGGGGGAATGCTCTCTGTTTTTGATAAACACCTGAATATTAACGTGATAAATGTTTGTTCAGGTCAAGAATTTTACAATAACAACACTAAATACAGGAGATATTTTATGAAAAAAAACAATGAAAATTTTGATGATTGTAAAAAGAATTCTCTCCATGATGTAGTCCCATTGGTTTCAAATCTGATTGCCGAAAGCGGTAAAAAATATGGTATGAACAAATTTGAACCTAATAGTTTTCAATATATGGATAGGGATTATAAATTTGAATATATTCCTACCGAGTTACTGGGAGCTGTTCATATTAGAACCTGCGGTAACGATAAATTGATTAGTGAAAATAAGAAATGTATTTCTTTTGATGTTGATAGAGATGTTGATGTATTCGTAGGATGTAACGTCCCGGCAAACACACGTTGTTAACCATGGCACATTCGTATGCGGGAAAATATAGGTTGTTTAAGTAATAATAAACAATAAACTTGACTTCATGAAGTCGGAGAAAATCAAAGGAGATATTTTAATGCTGGAAAAACTGTTAAATCTGGAAATCGGTATAGAAACACAGACGGAACAACTTGTCAACAATATGAGTTAAGAACAAATGCAAACACCGGCCAGATGCCCCTATTTCCTATTTCCTGGCCTTTTTCAGTCTTGAGCTCAGGGCTTGCGGGGTTATTCCCAGCATTCCGGCGGCGACGCTTTGATTGCCGCCCGCCCGGTTCATCGCTTCCTTGATCAGCGCGCCGGTCATTTCCTTGATCTCAGGCAGCACCGTTAGGGTCCTCAGGCAGGATTCCAGATCATCTCCGGTTTTCGCCGGCAGGTGTGAACTTGCGGAATTGCGTTTGATGTGACTGACAAACACCCGGGTTGACAGGGTTTTTGAATCGTGGCGGCTGACCGCGTCATAAACCATCGCTTCAAGCTCCCGTATATTGCCCGGAAAATGATACGACTGCAACAGCGTTATCAATTCATCAGGGTAATGGGGAACTTTTTTGTGAAGTTCCTTCGCCGCCTGGACTATAAAGAAATCCAGCAGCAGGACTATATCTCCCTTACGGTCGCGCAAAGGCGGAATGTCAATATGATGAGTCGCGATCCGGTAGTACAGATCTTTCCTGAATTTTTTGTCGCGTTGCAGTTCGTGCAGGTCGCGGTGCGTCGCCAGAACGACTCTTGCTGAAGACTTTTTGACTTTGTCGGAACCGAGCTGCTGGTATTCCCGTTGTTGCAGCAGACGCAGTAATTTTATCTGCGAAGCCATGTTCAGGTCGCCGATCTCGTCAATGAACAACGTCCCGTTACTGGCTTTTTCAATGATTCCTGGACGGTCGTGCAACGCCCCGGTGAAAGCCCCCTTGGTGTGTCCGAACAGGGTGTCGGAAATCATATTGTCGTCAAGTCCGGCAATATTTACGATTACCATTTCGCCGGGACAATTGGATTCCTGGTGCAGCGCGTTGGCGAACAGTTCCTTTCCCACCCCGGTTTCGCCGGTTATAAGGACCGGCTGTTTACTGGAGGCGATGGCCGAACAGTAACGGAACAGGCCGCGCATATATTTACAATTGGTGATTATCGGAGCGAAAGACTCGGAAGTATCCGGGGCGTTTTCCGCCAGCAGGCTTTTGCGTAAACGCTCGTTGTCTCTTTTTAATTTGTTCAGTTCAATGTATTTTTTTACTTTGTCCAGAAGCTTATTGATGTCAACCGGCTTGGCCAGGTATTCGACGGCTCCGTGATGTATGCATTCGACCGCTTTTTCCAGAGAGTCCACGCAAGTAACCATTATTACCGGAATCTCCGGATATTCGCGGGAAAACTCGTCGAGCAGTTCCTCGCCTGAAATTTCCGGCATTACCATATCGAGAATTATCAATTCAATATTCCGGGACTTCACGATTTCGCTGCCCTTGAGGCCGTTGCTGCAGCTTATGGTGTTATTTATGCCGGCGCTTTGCAGTCCCAGTTCGTAACTTCTCAAAGCGTTTATTTCGTCATCAATCAGCAGAATCGGATAATCTGGGTAATGTTTTTCAGTCATGTTAATCTCCTGTTATAACATTAGCCGGGATATCATCCGGCAGCGGCAGAATAATTTCGGCGACCGTTCCTTTGCCGACTTTGGACCTGAACTTAAAACGTCCTTTGTGTTCCTTGAGTATTGATGAGGATATTGACAGTCCCAGCCCGGTTCCGCCGCGTTCCCGTTTGGTGGTAAAAAACGGTTCGGTAATATGTTTCAGGTTATTGGCGTTTATCCCGCAGCCTTCGTCCGTTATCCTGATTATCGCCTGTCCGGTTTTCAGGTCGGCGGCGGTTTCAACGCAGATGGTCTGGTTTCTGGAGGTCAGGGCCTGGCAGGCGTTTTGCAGGATGTTCATAATGACCTGTTCTATCTGCTGCTGTACCCCTTTAGCGGGAAGCATCCTGCATTTTCTTTTCACGTTAAATTTGTTTGTTGAGTTTTTAATCTGGTTCTTGAGCAGGAAGATAACATTTTCCAAGGCGCTGTGCAAATCAAATATTTCTTTGCGTTTGCTTGGCACATTGCGTATATAGGCTTTCAGGCTTTCAACAATCCGGTTGATTCGTTCGGAGCCGTCTTTTATGCCGAACAGCAGGTCTTCGATACTCTGTTCCAGCTTGTCCCTGGTAATATTCCCAAGTTTAAGGTTGGGATTGGCGTTCATTTTTTCATAGAATAACGGTTTCAGGTCGTTCCACATTTTTTGCAGCAGGGTGACGTTGATGTTAATAAAATTGTTGGGATTGTTAATTTCGTGGGCGACGCCGCTGATCAGAATTCCCAGGGATTTCATTTTGTCGGCGAGCATCAACTGTTCGCGGTGCATTTCGGCGGCGGCTTTCATTGCTTCATGCTCGGTAATATCCAGCGCTATTTCCACCACTCCTCTTTTGCCGTTGGCATGCAGGGGATAAGCGCGAACTTCATATATACGGCCGTCTTTGGTATGGACGGTGTCGGTGCTTGCGTTTTCCTGGCTGATCAAAACATTGTAGACCGGATGATGCATATAATCTATGTCCTTGCCGTTTTCCCAGATTTCATACCACTTGCGGCCCAAAAGAGATTTGTCCTTATCGGCGAAGGTGAGCTGCGCCGCCTGGTTGGCCCATTCCAGATTCAGATCCTCATCAAAGCACATGATCATTTCATTCATCGCGTTCAGCGTCGTATCCAAACGTTCTTTTGTCTGCTGCAAGCGGTCTTCCGCTGTTTTCATATCGGTTATATCTACGACCCCGCCCACGATATATTTGGGTTTGTTGTCCGGATCGAACAGGATGCTTTTCCGGTCAACGATTACCCGCGTACCGGCGTTTTTTGTTTTTAGCGTATAGGTTTTTTCAACTTTCCGGTGCGGGTTTTCCAACAGGTATTTTTCGTCGTTTTCGAATTCCATCACCATTTCTTTATTATCTTCGAGATAGTGATCAATCAATCTGGTGCCGATGAGTTTGTCGGACTGGTTGTCGCTGATAGGCAATTCCCGGAACGCTTCATTATAACCGATATAACGTCCTTTCAGGTCCTTGTAGTAAACCGGAAGCGGAAGGGCGTCGGCAATGTCCTGCATAAGCTGCATGCGTTCCTTGATCGCGTTATAGCGTTTGCTTCTGGAAAGTTCTTCAATACTGCCGAGCACCTTGCAGACTTTTGCTTTATTGCCGAATATCGGGACTCCTCTTGATAAAATCCAGACATATTTACCGTCCCGGTGCCGGAGGCGGTAAATACAGTCAAATATGGAATTTTCCAGCGTGAGAACTTTTTTAAATTCATTTTTTACCCGTTCCAGGTCCTGAAAATGTATTTTGGCGAAAAATTCTTCTTGAGTGACGATTTCATTTTTATGTTCAAGCTTGGCGAAGCGCCGGATTGCCCTGTCGGCAAAAATTTCCTTGCTGTCGGCGTTGTATTCCCAGAAGCCGAGGCCTATTTTTTCAAAGAAAAGGCGCAGGTGATTTTCCGTCTGCTGATTCTGTTTTTCCTGTAGTTTCTTTTCCGTGATGTCCCACGTAATGCCGTGCGCCATGGCCGGGTTGCCGTCTTCATCGCACTCAATAGCGCAGCGGCAAAGCAGGTAATACATATTGCCGTCATCACCGACGATCCTGAAAGGGAAGTCGAAAGAAGAAAATTTTTCCGGGTCTCCCATCGCCTGCTGGATACTGTTGCGGTCTTCGACCGGGATACGTTTAAAGAAAGCGTCTTTTATGTTTTTAGCCGGTGGCTCCCAAATTTCTTTCAGGCGTTTGGACGGGATAAGCTGATCATTTTTAAAATCGTATGACCAGACGCTTAAATCGGTTAATTTGTAGGCATCGTAAAGTTGAGTTTCTTTGAGCCGCAATTCGTTTGCAAGATTCCCGTCGCCGACGGATAATTTATCTTTCAGGCGGGCGTTTTCCTTGCGCAGAGCGTCTAGTTCCTTTATAAGTTCCTTATCCTGCATAATTATCCCCGGCCGATATTATAACATTATTAACAAATTAAAACATAGGGGAACATTTATTAGTTTAATTTAAATTTTAATAATGTCAACAAAACTTAATTAAACTTGCTTTAAATATTTTCCGGCCGTGCGTTTGAGTGCGCTGATCTGGCGGGGGGTGAGAACTCGTCCGTTTTCTACTTGTGAGCGTAGAGATTCGATAAATTCGCGGTCGTCGAATACTCTTTTACCTTTTTTTACCGGTTTCGCCCATTCTGTAATTTTTTCCAATTCGGATAAAATTTTCTTTACTTCCGGATCAGCTTCTGCCGTTTTGCCGTTTTCCGGCTGTTTTTCAAGGTTTTCCGGAGCGATGTCGAGTAAAGCGCAAAGTTCGGGGAGGTCAGTTATCTGTTCTTTATATTTTGCCGCGAAACGGCCAAGCAGCGCCAGCTGCTTTTCAGAAAGAGCTCTGCCCTGGTCAACCTGAGAGGCAAAAGAGGCGATAAGTTTCTTATCGTCGTAGACCCGGTTCCCCCGTTTTACCGGTTCTTCCCATTTTACCTGGTCAAAGGCGGCAAGAATGGTTTTGTATTTCCCGGTTTGTTCGGAGGAGGGCGGGGAATATTTTTCATTTATTTCATTTTGTTTGGCGGTGGCGGCTTCCCATTCTCCGCCGAAACCGTATTTTTCCGCGGTCGCGGCGAATTCCGGCAATTGTCCGGCATATTTGGCGCCGAGCCGCAGCAGGACATCCCACTGTTTAGCCGTGAGCATTTGATCCTGTACGAATTTTTCTTTGACTGAAGTGAAAAATTTCAGGTCATTATAAGTGCGGCGTCCGACTTTTACCGGCTTTTCCCATTCTTTTATCATGCCGAGCTGGTTTAATACCGCTTCGGTTTTTTCCAGTTCCGGAGCGCCGGAGTATTTAGCTTTCTTGAGCCACTTTGCGAAGTGAGCGTAAAATTTTTCGAGCATTTCGGTCCAGACCAGTTTACCGGATTCTATTTCGTCGAGCCTGGTTTCCATGCGGGAAGTAAAGTCTACTTCAAACAGGCTCGGAAGAACGCCGATGAGGAAATCATTGACCTGGAACCCCAGGTCGCTCGGTATCAATTTGCCTTTTTCCTTTTCAACATAGTTGCGTGTCTGGATGGTTCGCAGGATAGTCGCGTAGGTTGAGGGCCGCCCGATGCCGCATTCTTCAAGTTTTTTGATCAGTGAGGCTTCGGTATAGCGGGCAGGGGGCTCGGTAAACTTCTGTTCTTTTTCCGCGTCGAGCAGGTTGCAGGTTTGCCGTTCGCGGAGCTCGCCGAGGATTTTTGAATAATTTTCTTCTTCGCTGCTGGCGTTCCCGTAAAGGCGCATGAAACCGGGAAATACGGTGACTACGGCGTTGGCCCGGAAAGTATATTCGTTGCCGTCGGAACCTTTTGTGGCGACGTCCACCGCGGTCTGGCGCTGGAGCGCCTGGGACATCTGGCTGGCGACGAAGCGTTTCCAGATAAGTGTATAAAGCTTTAGCTGCCGGTCGTCCAGATATGGTTTCATCCGTTCGGGCGTATTGTTTACATCCGTCGGGCGGATTGCCTCGTGAGCTTCCTGTGCGCCGCTTTTGCTTTTAAAATAATTCGGCTTTGCCGGGACGCAGTTTTCACCGTAAGCAGTGGCAATGAAAGCCCGGCATGCGTTTCTCGCTTCCTGGGCGATATTGACCGAGTCGGTACGCATGTAGGTAATAAGACCGACGGTGCCTGAACCGATATCCACGCCTTCATATAACTGTTGCGCCACGCGCATGGTATTGTTGGCGGAAAAATGAAGCAGGTTGTTGCCGGCCTGTTGCAAAGTGCTGGTGGTGAACGGCGGCTGGGCGTTGCGATAGCGGTCTTTAGTTTCTATTTTGTCAATTACGAAGCCGTTGCCGTTTCGTACCGCTTCCAGCAGGGCCGAAGCGTCCTTTTCGTTGTTGACGGCAAATTTATCGGCGTTGATCTTGAAAAGCTTGGCGACGAAAGCCTGTCCGTCCGCTTCGAGTTTAAGCGAGAAAGTCCAGTATTCTTCCGGCTGGAAGGAGCTGATTTCGCGTTCGCGTTCGACGATCAGGCGCAGGGCGACGGTCTGGACGCGCCCGGCGCTGGTGCCGCGGGTGATCTGTGACCACAAAAGCGGACTGACCATATAGCCCACGATACGGTCGAGAACCCGGCGGGCCTGCTGGGCATCAACCAGATTCATATCGATAGTGGTTGAATGATCAAACGCTTTGGAAATTGCGCTTTTGGTTATTTCGTGAAAAGTTACCCGTTGGAATTCGCCTTTATACTGCCGTTTCAGGAGTTCCTGCAAATGCCAGGCGATAGCTTCTCCTTCACGGTCCGGGTCGGGAGCCAGGAAAACGGCTTTGGCGTTTTTTGCCGCTTTTTGTAAATCCCTGATTATTTTTTTGCTTTTTTCGCTTTCGACATATATGGGGGTGAAATTGTGTTTCAAGTCGACGCCCAGTGAATGATCGGGCAAATCCCGGACATGGCCCACTGAAGCCATAATGCGGTAGTCATTGCCCAGCATTTTTCCGATAGTCCGGGCTTTGGTCGGGGATTCCACTATCACCAGATTGTCTGCCATATATATTTCCAAATTTTGTTGGTTCAGATAAAAAGCACAGAACCTTAATAACTATCCAGAAATAAGAAAGTTTCAAGTCGGAAAACATTTTTTTTGCGAAAATAATTGGATTTTCAGCAGAAAAAATAAAATAATAATAAAAGGCGGATGCAACGCCCCGGTGGTCCAGCGGGCGGAAGCGCTTTGTTGTTGAACAGTACCACTCTCGAAAAGTGAGGCTTTTCAAAAATGAACGAAGTAAATTTTTGTAAAGATGCGAGCGTTCGAACTTGGGTCTGATTAGTTTAAAGCCAATATTTTTGACAGAATCATTTTTGACAGAATCATTTTTATTTTTAATTTGTATTTCCCCCTTAAAACTAAAAGTCCCGGTAAAGCCGGTTAAGTTCAATATAATATATGGCCGTTTAATTTCAAGGCGCTAAAAGCACGATTGTGTTGCCCGGTACGCCCAGCTTCCAGCTTATTGAGAAAGGTCAAATAAAGTTTTGCATTTATATTTTCAATATTTTATATTACCCTGTTTATAATTTCCTTTAACCATAAATGTTTTATGAAAAGTTTATTTTTTATTTTTGTTTTTTTACTGCTGTTTTACGAGGCGAAGGGTGAAGATAATATACAGGTCTTTAAAAGAATTCATCCTTACGCATTTTATTGTTTAGATGGCGGTGATTATGATATTGCGGATATTAAGATTCCTGTCCTGGGCATTGATATAACAAAATTCAAGCTTGACAAATCATCCCCGCTGCAGTATCAAACCAGGCTCCGTAAAAGCGAAGATCAGTGCACGACCGGTATTGACCGCCTTGATTTCCATGGAAAGCTCCTTGGAGAATACATAACCTGCCGCTTGGTGGAGTTGCCTGTCAAATCAGGTCATTTCATCGTCAGATGCCTCAAGGCCGGCAGTGGCAGTTACGCGTCGGTAAACCGGTTGCTGGTACGGAAGCGGCAAATTCCTTATCACGTTGGCGGGAAAATTGGAACTGCTGATGTTCTGTTCTGTGACGGCAATTTAAGAAACAGCGTCACATCAGATGTCAAAATAAAACAAATCCTGAAGCAAACGGGTAAAATGCCGAGCGCTGTGGAGAGACCGGAAACCATTATTGATTTGCAGAACATTCATCCCTATGCTTTTTATCTTTTGAGCAGGGGGAGCGATGAATTGAATTCACCGCTAAAAGGGATTATTGAAGTAAACGCCGCGAAATTCAAACTCGATGTAAAATCAAATGAAGTTTTCGGTAAGCGTCCGTATCGCAAGGCTGAATGTATTGGGTTTACATATAGTGGCTTGTCTCAGGAAGAATCATTTTTAGCGAAAGATGATTTTTATTTTACTATTTACAGACGGCTTGCGGATAATTTTTATATCATAAAGAGTGTTTTTCGGCGGGCGAATGAAGCACAACAAACTGATTACATTTTGATAAAAAGGTACTGTAAATATTATTATGATTTTCCTGATACTACAGTTCTGCAAGTGTTGAGACGTTGTGGAGAGTTCGGCGCCAATCCCCCGACCGAAAAAGATATTGAACTGATTAAAAAAAATCTATCAGAATTTTAGAAATTTCCGGTTTAACGTGCATAAGATGACAACCGCTTTTGAGAATTACGCAAAAACAGCTGAGTAGTCTCGGCCTCATATTGCATCTATAATTCTTTCGTTGAACAATCTTTTGAGGCGTTAAGATACGTTGGTTTCGTTATTTTAAATACTGGACTTTTAGATTTGCCTCGTTATATTACAATTTAATTGAAAATTAAAAATAAAATACTGATAACTGGTAACTGATAACTGATAACTGAAAAAGGCTATTCCGAT
>JBAYCO010000138.1:0-8949 GCA_041668685.1 Victivallaceae bacterium
AACTGCGATCATTCAGATGACCTTGGACGGTATCGCGGATGAAGTCGCCGCCGGCAAAACAGTAGAGTTGCGAAATTTCGGGGTTTTCGAGGTTGTTGTCAGAAAGAGCCGTGTCGGCAGGAACCCCCGGTCCCCTGAAAATGAGGTTATCATACCGGATACGGCTGTCGTGAAGTTCAAGGCGGGTAAAAAGCTCAAAGCCGAAATCGAGGCGCTCGATCTTGAGAAATTGAAATAATAGGCACAATAATTCCAGGAAACACAAAAAAATGAACAGAATGAAAGTATTATCCGCATTGCTTTTGCTGGTTTTAATGTCGGTTTGTATTTCTCTGGCTGCTTTTGATGGCAAAATCGTCTGTACAAAAGCCAGGAATATTCAGGATCAGTGGACAGGAATTTTACCTGGCCGTCCCCCGGTTATGCCGCTATGTCTGCAGGTTGTCAGGCAGGAACCATTCAGCGTAAATGTATTTTTCTCCAATCCGGCTATTAAGGCCGGAAAGGTTCATGTAACAGGCACGCTGAAAATGCAGAACCCGGCAGGAAAAACTACCTTTGAAACTCCGTTAAAACCCCAGATTTTTTCTTGTAAAAACGCCAAGTCGATATTCCTTTTTCCCGATTACATTCTGGTGAGCTTTGATCCACCGGACACCGTTGGAGAATATGTTTTTACCGCCGAACTCAAAGATGAAAACACCGGTACTGCCTTTACCGCCAAAGCAAGCATCCGACTGGAAGAAAAAATGTCGTTGCCGTCGGATAAAAAGCCACTTGCTTCCATGAAAAACTATTATCGCAATCCCGTACCGCAGAATATTCTGCCGGCATTCAACGATTTTTTAAAAACTCTCCCCGCGTTTAAGAAAAAACAGGGAAAGAATTTCAATCCGCTTCCTGGACTGTCATTGTTTTTTTTCCTGTTGCAGGAAAACCCACAACTCCATTCCGACTTCGCCAGGCGGGTAAATGCGCTTCAGAATCCGGAAGAACAGTACCTGGGGGTTGTAATTCTTCATGAATTAGGCGATAAAACGTTTTCTCTGCTTTCAAAGAAAACACAGTCTCGCTGGAATCCCCGACTGGCCAAAATATTCCGGATTGCGAAAGTGACTGCACCATGGCAATTGGATGTTCTGTGGAGCGAATTTTTTGCCACAGGGAAAAAGGCGCCCTTGGAAAAGATTGTCGGAGAAGTAAAAGAAATGCGGGGAAATATTTCGCTGGATGATTACAAAAAACTAAAACATCCGATGCAGAAAGATCGTGAATCCCTGATGCGTTTTCTGAACGGCATGGCGGCCACATGGTCGCTCGGCAGCAATGCAAAACAACACCGGCTTGTCGCTTTCTATCTGGAGGCTATGCTAAGCCGCAAAGAGATTAATGACCCGTTTACGAATACCGTAATTGCCAGAAAACTTAAAAATATCAATCAAACGCAAAAATAGGTTCAAATAAAATAGTTAAACGTATGGAAGGAATTATTAATGTCCCATAAAATTGCAGTAGTAACCGGGGCGGGAAAAGGAATCGGCAAGACTCTGGCAATCCGTCTGGCATCATTAGGCTTCGATGTCGTTGTCGCCGCCAGGAATAAGGCTGACATCTCAGCAGTTGCCAAAATCTGTGAAAGTAAAGGAACAAAGGCCTTACCTGTTGTTACCGATGTTACTGATGAAGCCAGCGTAAATCAGATGTTTGCTGTTGTCATGAAGGAATTTGGTAAAGTCGATTTGTTGATTAACAACGCCGGAATGGGAATTTTCAAACCACTGACGGAAACCTCGCTTGACGAATGGAATCAGGTTATAAATACCAATCTCACTGGCGCATTTGTCTGCGCCCGTGAAGCGTTCAAAATCATGAAAGAACACGGTGGCGGTACTATTGTAAATATTGCCTCGGTTGTCGGTATTAAAGGCTATCCTGAACAAGGGGCCTATACCGCCAGCAAACACGGCATGGTCGGGTTGACCAAGGTTTTGGCGGAAGAGGGACGCAAATTCAAAATAAAAGCCCATGTCATCTGTCCGGGAGGTGTTGCCACCGAAATGGTCAAACAATCGCGTCCGGATTTGAATCCGGAAGAAATCATTCAGCCGAAAGATGTGGCTGACCTGTTGGAGTATCTGGTTAAACTGCCGCCACGGGTATCAGTTGATCTGGTACATTTGCGCCGTTTCAACAGTTCATCATTTTAAAAGCCGGAAAAACGGGAAAAATCGTAAAATTCCCTTCCTGAAAAAACGCTAACCTCTCGTAGTAACTCCCGGAAAAAGTTCGAAAAACACAGTTTTTTGCCCTTTTTTGCACCAGTCCAAATGACCGTTCAACAAACCGGGAAGAAGTTTTTAATTCCTTCTCTGTCCCATAAGGTGCTGGTAATAAAACACTAACAGGCTTAATTCGGTTTACGGGAATTAACTGGTCGCGACCAGTTGATTTAGAGAGAAACCTCTCAAACAGAGAGGAAATGGCGTTTTTATGACTTTCTCAGAGAAGCATAGGCGCAAGCCCATGATTCGTATATCCTTTTGGTACAACGGGATATGCGGCGAGAATAAAATTTGCTGGCAACGGGTTAGAAAAAAGAGAATGGTACACCACTCGACTTTTTGAACGAAAAAGTCTAAGTTGAATGACGTTATGCAAGTTATTGATTGCTAAGGGATTAATTTCCGGGTAGCGGTTTTAAAAAAATTTCTTTTAAAAGACTTCCTTTTTTAATTTCCCCTTGGTATCCCGCTCCGAAAACCGGAGAATGGATAACAGCTAAGTTCAAAATGAAGAGGCAAAATAAAAAAACAACTTTTGGGACCAGTCCAGTAAAAATGGTCTAAAAAGTTGTGGGTCGTACATTTTTTGAAAGGAAAAATCCTAAACGTTTTACAATTGGTTCTTAATGTGATATTTTAAAATAAAATGATAATAATCTAATGGAGAAGATATATGAACTACCTACATTATGATCTGCAACTTGGCCCCAACGATGCTGTCGAAGTGACGCTGGATAAGCAAGCAAATGTCCGTCTTCTCGATGACCTAAATTACTCCAGTTACCGCCGCGGAGAACAGCATCGATACTATGGTGGACTAGCCACAAAGTCTCCTGTTCGTTTATCGGCACCTCACTCCGGACACTGGCATCTTGTAATAGATTTGGGTGGATATGGTGGAACGGTTCGCGCCTCCGTCAGAACCATTAAGGGCTAATCATGAAATCACAAGCACAATCTCTGAGTGAAAATTTTAAGGTTGAGATTCGCCGTGGACGAATACGCGAGTTGTCTATATATGAAGTATCCGATACCGAGCTTAATATGTTAGCTCACGGTGGAACGGGAACTATAATGCTGACTTTCGCAGTATTTCTACTGTCTGTAGCAATTTCTTTTACAATAGCACTATTGTCGGCGTCCATTTCTCCAGGTAAGACGTATACGTTTTTTATGGCAAGCACGATAATCGGATACAGCATAGGATTCATACTTCTTATTTTCTGGATTTGGCAGTTCAAGGGGACATCAAACGTTGTGCGAACCATCCGCAGTCGTATCATACCCAGCGGGCACGCTGAGAATCTTACTGAAACTACTGTTTTACCAGAGAACCCACAAACTCGTTTTTTTCTAATCAGTGCCCACTATGGAACAGAAAAACATCAAATTGATGTTACAGATCGCGTTGCTGCGTTGATTACTGACCAAGGTCTTGTTATTACAGCATCGAATAATATTGCAGGAGATCCGCACTATGGGGGACCTAAGACATTAAAAATCCGTTATCGCAGTCATGATAATATTTATATTGCCGAAGTTAAGGAAGGGGAAACAATCAAACTTCCTGAGAAATGAGTATAGCAAACAATATTATCCAGATTAGCTGATATACATTGATTGATGGTTGACACTATAATTGTCAGAAGTTTGCTTCAACTCCGGGTTGTTGAAAAGTTGTGACTATTGGGTTGAGGCCCGTCGTTCCGTTAAATAAGAACCGAGAAACATATGTCAGACGCTATTATTTCGAGAATACAAATAATTAATCATTGGCACTATTCCACGAATTGGCAAATTGAAAAATGCAATTGCCAGACCACTGACTGTTTGGACAGAATGACTGTGGATATTAGTGTAAGCAAAAGGTATTTACTGAATAACGGGATATAATAGAATGAAAAAAACAGTTTCCGAAAGTCCCAAAATCACTGAAATATTGTTTTTTATATTACTGAAGTGGAGACTTTTTTTATTCTCCTGAAGCCTTGTTTAACTTATAAAGATATTTAAATTACTTGTGTGGAGATGGTATGAGTTTTATTACGACAAACTGGCAAGCTATAGTTACAGGAACTTTTATTCTTATTGCGATTTATATATTTTTTTATTATGAAGGCATAAATAAAATTCCTCGTGGTCTTATTTTAATATCTATAGTTTTGGTTGAAATGGTGGTTCTCTATTATTTTTGGGATAGAATAGAAGGCTTTATAACTAAAGGCACTCGACCACAATGGTTAAAAGATTTACTACCTCTTTTTGTAGTGGCGATTCCAGCATTTTTGCTTTGGCACTGGAGAGACATTGATAAAAAAGAAGTTTTAGCTCAAGGTAAACAAAATTTAGGGCAAAAAGACCGCGACTTAGAACAAAAAGACCGCGACTTAGAACAAAAGGACCGCGATTTAGAACAAAAGGACCGCGACTTAGAACAAAAGGACCGCGATTTGAATTTAAAAGAAGAAAATAACTTTTGGGACAATTTTATAAAATATCAAAAAATGGCGGAAGATAAAGCAAATGAACATTCCAACGCTACCAGAGCCGCAGCAATATATGCCTTGGGAGAATATTACGGACGCGAAGGAACCAAGTTCCCGCTTCAAGTTCATATATTTTTCAAAAACTTTTTAGATGACTTTTGGGATAAACAAGAGATTTATCATGAATATTTAGAACTTTGTAAAGAATATACTCTTACAGGAGTAATGTGGGATGATATTCTAGAAAAAGGCCTTGTAAAAAGAAAAGCTTATATCGCAAAATTAAGAGACTATGATTCCCAAAAAGATCCATTGATAGTAGCGGCCAACAAAATAAAAGATATGAAACTTCCAGAGTACATAAAAGCGGTTCATGAAGTAATCCAAGATAAAAGCAATGAAATACAACTCAACAATAAAAATCTTTTCCATTATGACAATAAGCTCTCTCTTCAAGGATTCAATTTAGTCAATGCAGTGCTTTGTAGAGCTAATTTTACTGGGGCCAATCTTAGGGATGCTGATTTGACAGGAGCAAACCTTGCGTTAGTTAATTTAACCGGTGCAGTGCTTGAAATGGCTAATTTTAGCTGTTCCTATGCGGATAAAATCAATTTGTGCCAAGCTGTTTTTAGTGGTATTAGACTAAATGGCGCAAGAATTACAAATGCTATATTAATTGGCACATATTTTTCCAGTGAAAAACATCTGCATATGGCTGACTTCAAGTATGCAAAATACAGTAATATTACAAAATTTCCAGAAGATTTTAATCCTGAAAAATATGAAATGGTAAATATTGACGAAAAAGTGGAAAAAAAAGTGCAACCCTAAACTATAAAAAACAATCCCGTAAATCCGGGTAAAATATATGAGAAGACAATAAAACTATATTGGCAATAATTTGAATTACCAAATATTTTAGCTTCAGCATTATGAAAAGAGAGGAAATTTCCCATAATTATTATCATACGCTTGAAGATAACACCGTGAGTGAATTCATTCAGTATTATAATGAATTTCGGCCGCACCGAAAGTTGAAGAATATCTCTCCGGGACAATATGAAAAAAGTTTCTTTTCCACCGGGCAAAATATTCCGGGAATCCAGAGGGGACAGATAAAAACGTCCAATCAGACTGGTTTACAAAGTGGTCAGGAAGCTAAGCTCAGAATCCCAAAATTGGCTCAGGCAACACTGACCGCTGAGTAGAATAAGCGAGCGAAAACAAAATATCAGGTTTTCGCCTGAAATTATATGAAACGAAATTTTGAAGGGGAAAGATACTCGCGTTCAAAAAGTCGTCACTACTACATTTAATAAACTGTTTTTAAAATGACTTCCAATTTAAAAATTTCTTGGAGTCCCGCTCCGAAAACCGGAGAATCTGACTTCGGATGAACATGAATAACAGCTAACTTTTCAAAAGAATGTGGAAGTTTAGAAGTATGCTCTTTTTATTCTGGATTTCATTTTCGCACAATAAAGAATTTTGTCCGGCGCCTGGCTGAGTCGTTCAGAACTCAGTTCTTTTCGGAATTGGCAACGAACGCAGAGGTACTCGGTAAAATTCAGATCAGGTTGGATTCTTCATGACATGCCTGTTTCGAAGTTGACCAGTTCTCGCCTCCGTTATAATCAAGAAGCTGATGAAAGCGCAACGCGCCGGTATGGGCGCTGACACGCTATTTCTCTGCGGATACAAAAAAAGTTTGAGGAGGGAGAAAACTTTTTTTTATTTTTTATCGCTGTTTTCGCTGAGAATAAGTTGACAATACACCAAAGCTGTTGTATACTCGCTATAATCAGGACAGGTAGGACAGCAAATGAAAAAGTTTAATAATAATATTCTTCGTGAAAACCATCAATTGTTGCATAGGCAAATTACGGATATCCTTTTAAAGGAATATCATAACGGAAATGTTTCTGAAAACACATCTTTCCCTTCTGTAAGAGAACTCGCAAGAAAATTTAGCACCTCGAAAGTCACTATTGACAAGGCTTTGAAAGAATTAAAAAAAGACGGGATCATATATTCGATATCAGGCCTTGGAACATTCTGGGGGAAAAAGAAGAACATAACCCGTACTAAAACTGTAGGCATATGTTTTAAAGAAAATAAAATAGGTAAATTTGGTTCTCCGTATTTTTACTCTATGCTTGAAGGAATTGAAGAGGTATTTACAGAACATGATCTAAATATAAAACTCCTGCGTCCGGATAATCTTGATACGATCGAAAATATAAGAGAAACCCATTGTGATGCTTTTATATGTCTCGGAACACAAAAAACTATTTTTTTTGCAATTGACAGTTTTAAGAAATTTCATATCCCTTATCTGCTCCTTGACCGTCCCTGCGACGATGAAGCATTGAATTATCTGGAACGAGACAGTGCGGATAATATTCAGGATATAGTGAAATATCTTGTCGCCTGTGGACATCGGAAAATATGTTGTATCGGATATGCAACTGATTTATGGATAGATAAAAAACTTTATCTTGGATTCGAAGCCGGAATGAAAAAGTATCATTTGCGCTCCCGAAACGCGGTATTTCAAGCGCCTTTCGATTTCACTTATGAAGCTTTAGAAAAGATCAAGCTGGCGGAAGCGTTTCGAGAACATACCGCGCTTATTATACTTACGCCAAATGTACCATCAATAAATATCATACTGAAATACTGTGCAAATAATAATATCCGGATACCTGACGACTGTTCAATCGTAAGTCTTGCACAAACCGATGAAATGATTATTAGGAACAAAGTGGTAACGTGTCATCTGATTACGCCTTTCGAGATGGGAGTAAAGGCGGCAAATGGTATCGTTGGATTATTGAATAATACTATTATTTCCCCTTTGCATATAAAATTCCCGTTGAAAATAATTAGTGGAAATACCGTAAACAAAAAATGGCCCAAAATAAAAACGCATACATCGAATTCTGTCTTTGAATTGGAAACACAATAAAACTGTTAACGGAGGTAAAAAAATGAAAACGGATTCTAAAGTTTTCACACTCATCGAACTGCTCGTCGTGATCGCGATCATAGCGATCCTCGCCTCAATGTTGCTTCCCGCCTTGAGCAAAGCGAGAGAAAAGGGAAAGCAAGCCAGCTGCAAAAATAACATGAAACAGGTATATCAGGCATTTCGTTTGTATTCAGATGATTACGATGGCTGGTATCCGGGCTGGAATGATACCAGTAGTGGTGAGAATATGTATTGGTGCAGGAAACTCACGGCTTTAAACTATGCCGGAACCGGAATATTAGATCCCGCGCCATATCGTTATCGCATTTCTCCAATATTCAAATGTGCTTCGGATCTAATTACTTGGGAAGGAATTGAGTCAGGGTATTGGAGTTTATCTAGCTATTGTACCAGTTACGGAATGAATCGTTGCGGATCGGATAACATAAAAGTTTGGACGTGGGTGTACAATGTTTATCCCAGTGCAAAACTCATTGATCAAGCTGGAACTAAAATAATGATGGCGGATACTCTTTATAAGTATGGCGGAAAAAGTTTGCTTTGCGGTCCAGATTGTTCAGACTCATATTCAAAAGCATATTTCCGCCACAACAATCAAGCCAATGTTCTTCTTGCGGACGGACATGTAAGCAACGGCAACTATAACGCCCTTTATACCAGAGGATATTATGATAACGAATTCCGCTGGAGCCGAAATCCCCAGCCATAGTAATTTTTGAATTTCAAAAGACCAGATTTATGAAAAATAGAATTTAGTATAACCTTTCAGTAAGCGCGCTTTTAAGGTTAAAGCTGGAATTATTCTAACTGAAATTAAACTGCCAAATAAAAATGTAACCCGAAAAATTTTCACGGATTCAGAACATAGTAATTAATCAAAATCAAGGACTTCACAATTATGAAGACTACCACCAAGCAACAAAAGTGCGTAATATTTGTTGCTCCGACAGTCACCGTTTCAAAAACGGCAATAGATTTTTTACAGGATTATATCCACCAGGTTACCGGAGAAACTCCGGAATTGCGTACCGTTTCTCAAACGGAAAAGATAAATTGTTCCGGCATTATTATTGGCAATGAAAAACGAAATGTATTAACCAAAGAATTCGGTATACAGGATTTGCTTGCTCCTCTCCGGGATGACGGTTATATATTGAAGACTTTTTCGGCAAATGGGCATCGGGTA
>JBAYCO010000139.1:0-8916 GCA_041668685.1 Victivallaceae bacterium
ATAATGGATATGCTGAAAACCGGCAAAGAGGGGCAGTTCTGCAAAGTGAACGCGGTTCTTACTTTCCGTGAATGGCTGGAGGATTTCGCCTCTCCCGAAACGCTGGAAATCTGCCGGCCGGTACTGAATTCCGAAATCGATAATATCCGGACTGAATTCAAGCCGTCCTTTTTCGAGGAGTTTATGAATTATTACCGCCGCATAGAAAACGGTGAACGTGACCTTTATTTTTAACGGCGGCAATAGGGGTTGCTATTTTATTTCAATGATTTCCTTGCAGGGTATTGCTACGGTTTCCGCCTGATGATTGCCGCTGATCTTTTCCAGCATCAGGTCGGCGGCGGTTTCGGCTATCGATTTAAAATCCTGCCGCACGACGAATATCCGGTTGAAATCGGCGGTATTCAGCGGCGGACTGTCGAAACTGGCGGAAATAAGCAGGGGAGGCCGATGTTTGCTGAAAAAATCCTGAAAGTGTTTTTCTATGTCGAGTCCTGATGAACCGAGCATGGCGACATTTCCCGTCAGAAATTCCTCCGGCAGTTCCTGTACCGTATCCGCCTGGATAAAAGCTGAATTGTTCCGGGTGAGAAATTCAATTGCGGTTTTAAAGCGCAGGCGTGAAACGGAGTTGTCGCTTTCCTTGATAATTATGAAGCGGTCGGCTCCCGCGTCCAGGCATTTCCTGAGGAGATCGATAACGGCGGCTTCATTGTCCGTAGTGACGGTGGTGCAGCCGTCAAAAAGCGGTCGGCGGTCGATAAATACCAACGGGAAATTATTCTGAAACAATGGCAGATATGCCGGGGCGCCGTATTCGAGGGAAGGAATGATGAACGCGCCGTCGGCTACATGCTGCGATAAGCGTGAAAGCAGGTGGTTGAATTTTTTTGCGTCGGCGTGATACAGGGTAATCAGCAGTTCATAACCTTTTATGTGAAGGCTGCGGCTCAGGAATTGCGCCGGTTCCCGGTCAACCGGATTGTTCAGGTCGGAGAGGATCATCCATAGATTGAGGGTCTTGCCGGATACCAGGTTGCGGGCGGCAAGATTCGGCTGGTAGCCCAGTTCCCGCGCTTTTTCCTGAATGAACCTGCGGGTTTCAGGTTTGACCCGCAGGTCGTTGCGGAGAGCTCTTGACACGGTTGAAATGTCAACGCCGCATATTCGGGAAATATTTTTTAAAGTTATCGCCATAATCAACAATATACTTTATAGGTTCTGATTTCAAAGGGCTTCATTTCAAGTTTCAGAATATTGCCGTTCATGGTTTCGTTGCCTTCTTCCGTCCATTCGATCAGGTTGGTTCTTATCAGTTTTTTCACCGGAAGCTCGAAGCGCAGCGACGCCTGTGAACGCTGTCCTTTGGTTTCAACCAGGCGGATTATCAGGCATTTTTCTTTTTCCGCTTTTTTAATGGCTTCCAGCGAAATATCGTTTGATTCAAGTGAGCAGGGCAGGATCGCCTTGTCCGCGCGGAAACCTTCGAAGCGCAATGGCGGCTGATTGAGTATGGCGGCATTATTCATGACATTGGATTGCAGCAGGTCGCCCTTATGAGGCAGCAGGCTGTAGGTGAATTCATGTTCGCCCAGGTCGGCGGTGAAATCGGGGTATTTTGAAGAGCGCAGCAGGTTCAGGTCCAGAACCCGGTCATGTACTTTATAACCGTATTTACAGTCATTCAGGAGAGCGATGCCGTACTGGGAATCGGAAATATCCGCGTAGCGATGCGCGGCAACCTCATAACGGGCCATATCCCAACTGGTATTACGCCCGGTGGAGCGTTTCAGATAACCGTATTGGATATCAAAAGCCGCTTCCGTTGTGTGGGCTTTTACCGGGAATTGCGTTCTCAGCATTTTATGGGCTTCGTCCCATTGTACACGGGTTTCGAAATCGAGGCGTTTGCCGTGCCCCAGAGTGATCCGCTGCCGGATTTTCGAATTGCCGATCTCCAGTTCGAAATCCAGTACCTGCCGGATCGGGCCGGATATTTTATTGACTGCGCCGCCGCGGGCGTTTTCAAGGAGTTGTTCCTCATAGCCGAGATCAATGTCCCAGGCGTCGTATTCCACCGGGTCGTCGTGGTAAAGCGAGATAACGTTGGCCGGTTTTTCCGGCTGTATCAGTTCGTAATCAGCTTCTTTGTCGTAAACGCTGATCAACTGTGCGTCGCGGTTGAATTCGTAACGGATGAAAGCGTTTTCCAGTATCAGGTTTTCCCCGTTTTCAATTGGGGAAGCGGCGGCAGCGTCAATTTTGTCAATAGTCAGGAAGGCGCACGGGGGAATATTGATATCCACGATAACTCTTTCGCCTTCAAATTGTCCAGGCAGCGCTTTCCCGTTGACGGCGGCGTTCATCCAGCCTTTCGGCAAGACAACCGGGCCGTTGTAGGAACAGGACAGGGGGTTGAACAAAGTCATACTGTTTTCGTTTGATGAAAACAGCAGGTCGGCGGCTTTGGCGAGGAGTTCTTTACAGTTCTTGAACATTTCGGCATACTGCTCATGGGTTTCCTTGTAGACGCGGGTAATGGAAGAACCCGGAATAATGTCGTGGAACTGGTTAATGAGCAGGGTCTTCCAGAGTTTCTCCAGTTCCGCCGCGGGATAATCCGAAAGCGGCAGGCACGAATAAATAAACTCGATATGCTTCAAAAGGTATTCAAGCTTGCGGTTGCATCTTTTGACTTTCGCCTGGGTGGTCAGGGTTCCCTGGTGTTTTTCAAGGTAAAGTTCGCCGTCCCATATTTCCAGTTTTTCGGCTGACGCCTTTGTCCTTTCAAAAAAATCATCGGCGCGTCCCATCGTGACTTTGGGACAGCCTTCAAGGTCTTTTAGGCGCATCGCCCGTTCGATGTAATCTTCGCGCGGTCCGCCGCCCCCGTCGCCCAAGCCGAAAAGCGAACAGAATTCATCAAGAACGTCGGCTTCCTTGAAATTGTTCTGCGCTTTGATTAACTGTTCGGGAGAGACAAAAGCGTTGTAATTGTTTTCCGGCGGGAAATGGGTCAGGACTTCAGAGCCGTCTATTCCGCGCCAGATGAAGGTATTATGGGGAAATTCATTGAACAAATTCCAGGATATTTTCTGGGTCAGGAAATAATCACAGCCGCTGCCTTTGATGATTTGCGGCAGAGCTCCCGAATAGCCGAACACGTCCGGTATCCACAGGTTTTTCACATCGAACCCGAATTCATCCATGAAGAAATTCTTGCCGTGCAGGAACTGCCGGATCATGGACTCTCCGCTCGGCAGATTGCAGTCGGCCTCGACCCACATTCCGCCTTGCGGTTCCCAGCGTCCTTCGGCGACGGCTTTTTTGACTTTGGCGTAGAGTTCCGGGTAATGGTCCTTGACGAACTGGTAATGTTGAGGCTGGGAAGCCCCGAAAACATATTCCGGGTATTTTTCGATATTGGCGATCTGGTTGGCGAAAGTCCGCGCGCATTTGCGGATGGTTTCACGCAGCGGCCATAACCAGGCGGTGTCGATATGGGCATGGCCGACCGCGGTAACTTTCAACGCGCTGGAGCAGGCTTTGGCGCTGAAAAGTTTTTCTTTCAGGAATTTACTGACTTTGCAGGCGTTTTGCGGGTTGCCGCGATACAGGTCTACCGCTTCGCAGAGGATCATCAGTATCTGGCGGTAGCGGTAATTGTCTTTGGGGTAACTTTTCATGAGGCTCAACGCAATTTCAACATCAATCCCCAATTGTCTGATATTTTTATCCACCGTGCATAACTGGAGATGATTTATATGCGCGGATATTCCTCCCCCCGGTTTTTTCGCGTCCAGGCGCGGATGACTGCTCATTTTCATTCCGAAAGGATTACTGGCTCCGGCGTCAAGCCATAATTCCACATCTTTGCCGCCCGGCGCGGAATCATATAGAGGAACATATTCTCTGCGAAAAGACGAACAGAAAACTGAATTATTGGTAATTCCCTGCAAAGGAATGCCTTCCGGGGAGAGAACCAGTCCTTCTCCGCCGACGTCGATACGGGCGGCGACGGTTTCGCCCGCCCATTCGGCGGGTATCGTCCCGGTCAGGTGAAACCAGACGCATTGCCAGTCGGAGCCCCACATGGTTCCTTTCGGCGCGGGCTTGAACTCGTAACGGTCTTTTTCCTTGAAGGAAACCGGTTCTTCCGTAACGAAGTATTCAGCGTCCAGATCAATTTCAGCTTTTATGTAATCGCGTTTCAGGCAGTCGCAAAAAACTTCCGCCCGCTTTTGATAGATATTGGTTTTTTCGAGATGCATAGTATTTGACCCTGATTAAAAAATATTAATACAAACGTTTGTATTTGCATTATAATACATTCTTTTCGTGAAAATTGCAAGCGTTTGTATTTTGTTTTCAGGTTTTTTGGGGAACTTGCGGTTTGAAATTATGATTCCAGGATCACTGTTGCGGAAGCGTATTCTCTTTCGTGGGAGATGCTTACGTGGAAACGGACGGCGTTTATGGCGTCCGCTCTTTTTGCGGCGCTGCCGGACAAGGAAAGTTCGGGGTTGCCGTCCGGTGAGTTTTTTACGTTGATATCCTGCCAGACGCAGTTCTGGCCGATACCGCAGTGCAGGGCTTTGGAAACGGCTTCTTTGGCGGCCCAGCGCCCGGCATAGTATTCAATCGGGTTGCAGCGGGTGGAGGCTTCCTGCTTTTCGGATTCGGTAAATATTCTGTCTACAAAAGCTTTTCCGTGTTTGTCAAACAATGCTTTCATGCGTTCTATTTTTATTATGTCGGTGCCGATTCCTACGATCATATTTAATATTCCCTGTCTTGCATTTTGCGCTTGCAGTTATAAATTTTCTTTTGAATCCGCTTCTTTTAATAGAGTTGCAAAATGTAAGAATTTCAATATGAATTCGATTTTATTATTTAAAACAGATTTTATAAGTACGGATACCGTATCCCTCGGAGGGCCTCGTTTTGAGCATTTACGCAAGGTGTTGCGGGTAGAGCCGGGAACCGCCGTGAAAGTTGGTGTTTTGAACGGAATGCTGGGGCGCGGGGAAGTGCTTGAGATTGAAAAAAACAGTATAAAACTGCGGGTTGATTTGACCGATGCTCCGCCGCCGGCTTTGTCCTTGACCCTGGTCTGCGCCCTGCAGCGGCCGCAGACAATGAAAAAAGTATTGCAGGCGCTGGTTGCTTACGGATGCAAGAAGGTTTACTTTATCGGCAGCCGGAAAGTGGAAAAAAGCTACTGGGATTCTCCTTTGCTGGAGGATGAATCGCTGCGGAAACAGATTATACTTGGGCTCGAACAGGGTTGTGACACGGTGATGCCGGAAATACATTTTCGCCGCCGTTTCAAGGTTTTCGTCGAAGATGAACTCGCGGCTGTAAAGGGTGATTCGCTGGGGCTCACGGCGCATCCGTCTGGAAAAGAGCCTTGCCCGGCCCAGGTGAATGGGGCGGTAACGCTTTGTATTGGGCCGGAGGGCGGTTTCACGGATTACGAGATCGAATTGCTGGAACGTCATGGCTGTCCGGCGGTGCATTTGGGAACGCGGCCGCTGCGGACGGAATTTGCCGTCTGCGCGCTGTTGGGAAGATTATTTTAACAGGAGTTTTAATGGAAAACAAGCTAAAAAAACTAAAGAAGATTGTCGGAGACGCTTTTGAACTGCAGCGTGTTGCCGCGGTTCTGGATTGGGACCAGCAGGTGGGCATGCCGGTTGCGGCCGCCGCCAACCGGGCTCGCCAGACTTCGTTGATAGCAAGTCTGGCGCATGAAAAACTTACCGGCGCTGAACTTGGCGAGCTTCTGCGAGACCTTGTTCCGGAGATGGAAAACCTCGATCCCGATTCCGACGATTACTGCCTGATAAAACTGGTCGCCCGCGATTATGAGCGCCATACGAAAGTTCCGGCTGAATATGTCGCCGAGTTTTCGCACCTGACCTCCCTGGCTCACTCGAAATGGGAAAGTGCCCTTGCCGGGTCGGATTTTCTGATATTCAAGGATTCACTCGAAAAGATTTTCCGGATGCGCCGGGAATACGCCGATTTCTTTGCGCCTTATGATCATGTATATGATCCTCTGCTGGATGAATTTGAGCCGGGTATGAAAACGGCGGAGCTTATTGGGATATTCGATAAAATCCGTCCGCTGCAAGTCGAACTTATACAGAAAATAGCGGCATGTCCGGTTCCCGGCCAGGGGTGCTTGCGGCATGAATTCGCCGCTGACCGGCAATGGCGTTTGTCGAATGTCGCCGCGGCCGCTATCGGTTATGATTTCAGCCGGGGGCGCCTCGACAGCGTTGTGCATCCGTTTACGACGACTTTCAACCTGAACGACGTCCGAATAACTTCTTCCGTTCACACCGGCGATTTGAATTCGCTCAGTTCAACTATCCATGAAGCCGGGCATGCCATTTATGAACAGAATATCTCCCCGCGTCTGGAAAACACCCCGCTGGCTACGGGCGTATCGCTGGGGATGCATGAATCGCAGTCCCGCCTGTGGGAAAATATCATCGGGCGTTCTTATCACTTTCTCCAATTTTTCTATCCGCAAATACAGGACGCTTTTCCGGCATTGAAAACCGTGCCGGTGGATGAATTTTACCGCGCTTATAATACCGTAAAGCCCGGATTTATCCGTATTCATGCCGACGAAGCGACTTATAATTTACACATCATGTTGCGTTTTGAACTGGAAGTCGCCATGCTTGAAGGTTCGCTGGATACAGCGGATCTGCCGGAGGCGTGGAATGCGAAAATGAAGGAATATTTTGGAATTGTGCCGCCGGATGACGCTTTGGGGTGTTTGCAGGACGTACACTGGTCGGCGGGATTGATCGGGTATTTCCCGACTTACGCGCTCGGAAACCTGATCGCCGCCCAGCTTTGGAAAGCGTGCCGGGAAAAAATCAGCGGCCTGGATAAGGCGACAGCCTGCGGACGTTTTGACGAACTGCGCGCCTGGCTCAGTGAAAATATCCATTGCCACGGCAGCAAATTTGAATCCCCGGAACTGCTGCGCCGAATTACCGGCGGCGGTATTGACCCGGAAATTTATATGAAATATCTGCACGATAAATATTCGGAGATTTACGGGCTGTAAAAAATGTTTCAAAAAATCTTAATTGAACTTGACAAATAAGCTTATATGCAGTGTATTTGAGAGTGCGCTTAAAATTAAAGGATATTGTTTATGACAGGAAAAATATTTATTTCAGCATTACTTTCCCTGCTGGTCATGGCGGTTTCCGGATGTCGCCAGGTCATCGTGGCCGAAGTATTGCAGCAGCCGCTCGGCAAAAAGATCTATTTGAAACATAATATCTGGTACGAAAATCCAAGCAGAATTTCATGCCTTAATATCCAGAAAGGCAAAATTCTTCCTTTCGGAACCGAAATCGAGCCGATTCAGGCGACGGATTACCGGCTTTGTTTCAAAACGATGGACGGAAAGGAATTCAATATAAATTATGAGACCAGCCTGATAATGCTGCCGATGGAAAATTTCATCCGGCAGAAATTTACCCTCCAAACCAGGGACGAGCTTACTAAAGGTATGAAGAAAGAGGACGTGGAACTCCTGCTCCAAGGTAAACTCAAGCGGGGCATGACGAAAGAACAGGTACTCCTGGCCTGTGGTGTCCCTCCGACTTGCAGGACGCCGTCGCCGCTGAACAGCACATGGGTCTACTGGACCGAACCGGATTCCGTTTACCGGATTGTTTTTCGGCGCGGGCGGATTAACGCTTTCGTAGATATTAATGAACCGAAAGCCAAGGCAAAATCAAAGAAAAGCGGAAAAAAGTAGGCGTATAATGGTACATAAAAGAAAAACAATATTAGTTACCGGGGGCGGCGGTTTTATCGGTTCACATCTTTGTGAGCGTTTGCTTGCCGACGGACATGATGTGATTTGTGTGGACAACTTCTATACGGGATCAAAAAACAACATCAGGCATCTGCTTGATTCCCCAAATTTTGAACTGGTCAGGCATGATATAACCATGCCGGTTTATATCGAGGTTGACGCTATCTATAATCTGGCTTGTCCGGCCTCGCCCGTCCATTACCAGAATAATCCGATCCATACGACCAAAACCTGCGTCAGCGGGTCAATAAATATGCTTGGTATCGCCAAACGGTTGAATATTCCCATACTTCAGGCCAGTACTTCGGAAGTCTATGGAAACCCGCTTGAGCATCCGCAGCCGGAGGAATACTGGGGTAATGTGAACTGTATAGGCGTGCGCAGCTGTTATGATGAAGGCAAACGCTGTGCCGAGACGTTGTTCTTCGATTACCGCCGGCAACTGAATCTGGCGATCAAGGTCGTGCGGATTTTCAATACTTACGGTCCGCGTATGCTGCCTTATGACGGGCGGGTCGTCAGTAATTTTATTGTTCAGGCCCTGAAGGGGAAAGATATAACCATTTACGGCGACGGCAGCCAGACCCGCAGTTTCTGTTATGTATCCGACCTGGTTGAGGGACTGGTGGCGATGATGAATACCCCGAATGAAGTTACCGGTCCGATTAATCTCGGCAATCCTGGGGAATTTACCATGCTGGAACTTGCTGATCTCGTGGTCGAATTGACGAATTCCAATTCGAAAAAAGTATTTATCAAACTGCCCCAGGACGACCCGGCGCAGCGCAAACCGGATATCTCAAAAGCCCGCAGCATTTTGAAATGGAAACCGGAAGTGCAGTTGCGCGAGGGACTGTCCAAAACGATAGATTATTTCGCCTCTATTCTCTAAGGGCGTTTTAGTCGCTCTTACAGAGCTTGATGATCGGGGGGTGCTTTAAACCACGGGCTTACACCCGTGGCTACTGTAGAGTCATCCCTCCGGGATTAAGCCGGGAAAAGTTTAGCTCCGTAAAGGCGATTATACAGTATGTGTGTGTGACGAAATTTCCGCTCCGCAG
>JBAYCO010000140.1:0-8900 GCA_041668685.1 Victivallaceae bacterium
TACAATGTTTTTGCCGATTCCCGCAAGTTTTATAAAAAACCGTGGCCGGAAGTCTTGGGAAGAGACGGCCGTTGAGCGTGCGAGTTACTCGATGGATGTTGCATGTCGATTTTTGATATCGGGTTGTCTTACGCTTGTTTTTGTAATGGCTCACTCTTTTCGTAGGTTTAAATAGTAGCTCAAGCGTCCCGCTTGAGTCATGAACGGACGGACGTTAACCGGCCACCGACACAACCGGGACGGTTGTGCTACTATCACGTAAAGCAGCACATTCAGCCTCAGGAAAAGACTGAGCCATTACTTGTTTTTCCCCATAAATAAAATATGAACTGATATTCGCTTGACAAATATCAACATGGGGTTATAGTATACAAAAGTAACGTTACTTTTTTATTGTAAAGGATCCGTTTTGGGAAATCTGGAAATAGCAGCGAAAAACTCTTTGGAATTAAAGAAAAATTTAAATGAGTTGAAAATCCTTGAGCATGTAGAATCTACGCCATTATTGAATAATCGCATGGCGGCCTCTAAGCTCGGTTGCAGCGTAAAGTTGGCGCATGAACTTTTGCGGAAAATGGTTGACCGCGGATGTTTGCATATCAGGAAAATCCATTCGCGGCGCTGGGATTATTTTTTGACCCCGAAGGGAATAGCGGAAAAAACCCGCTTGACCCGTGAGTTCATTTCTTTTTCGCATTATTTTTATCATGAAGCCCGGAAAGCGAGTTCCATGCTTTGTCGCTGCCTGGCGGAACGCGGATATAAAAATGTGGCGTTTATCGGCGCCGGGGATTTGGCGGAAATTTTTTATTTGGGGGTTAAAGAGTGGGAGTTGGAGCTCAAAGTGGTCTATGATAAACGAAAAGACACGTTTCTTGGAATTCCGGTCAAGCCGTTTGCCGAACTTGATCCGCAGGATGCTGATGCTTTTATCATTTGCACTTACGATGAGCATAATCCCATGCTGAAAGCCGAGCTCCCCGAAGGCGTAGCAAGGACAGATAAGATGTACTGGTTATTCGACAAGGAATTTTATAAAATAAAAAGCACCACTAATGAGCACTAATGAAACACTAATTAAGAGTTTTTTTGCGGCTTTGCCGCAATAAATAAGTGTAAAATTAGTGAAGATTAGTGGTTTTAAAGGTTTTGAAGAGTATTATGTTCAAACAGGAAGGATATGAATTAATTGGGGCGGCATTTGAAGTCTACAATGAATTGGGTTTCGGCTTGCTCGAAGAAATCTATCAACAAGCAATGGAACTGGAACTTGCAAGCAGAAATATTCCGTTTGATTCTAAAAAGGAACAGAAGGTTTATTATAAACAGAAGAAATTGGATAAAGTTTATGTTCCTGATCTATTTGTATATAATGGTATTATGGCGGAGTTGAAAGCGGTAAAAGAGATTAATGATGAGCATAGGGCTCAACTTATGAATTATATGAGAATAACAAATACGAAAGTAGGCTATTTGATAAACTTTGGGAAACCGGAACAACTGGATTGGGAGCGTTTTATAATTTAACCCACTAATAAACACTGATTAAGAATTTTTTCTTTGCGGCTTTGCCGCAATAAATAAGTGTGAAATTAGTGAAGATTAGTGGTTTTAAATAAAGGATAATTAATGCGTTATATACTGCAAAAAATCTGGAATCTCTTATCAAAACGTGAACGGATCGGCATGATAGTGCTTCTTGGCGCCTTAATTACTGCTGCGTTATTTGAGCTTGTCGGCATTGGTCTGGTTATGCCGATTATAGCTTTACTCAGCAAACCTGAGCTGATAGAACAAAATAAATACCTGAATATTATATACAATTTCATAAGTCCGGGGTCTCCGCAGCAATTCATTTTGATATTGTGTTTCGGAGTTATCGCAATCTACATTTTTAAAAACATATTCATGCTTAAATTGACCTCGATCATGAGCGGGTTCATAAATTCAAGAACCGCATTTTTTACTTCAACCTTATTCTTCAATTATATCAATGCCCCGTATTCTTATCACCTCAAGCATAGTTCAGCGCTTTTACACAAAAAGCTGGATATGATATCTGGGATTTTTACCGCAGTTTGCCTGTCCCTGTTGATTATTGTCTCTGATGTCGTCGTCGTGTTCTTTATTTTGACCATGCTCCTTTATTGTTCTCCACTTACAACCTTAACCTTGCTGATTATTTTTATTCTTGTCAATTTTTCGGTTTATTTACCGTTAAAGAATTATAACTATAAGCTTGGGCAGGATTATTTTAAATATTGCCAGGGGATTACAAAGTATGACCTCCAGGCTTTACGCGGCATAAAAGAAGTAATTGTCAGTAATTGTCAAAAACATCTGCAGTCGCAGTATAGCAAACTGCAAAAAAAACGGGGCCAGGTTCATTCCAGGCAATATACTTTGGGACAGGTGCCAAGGTTTTTTATAGAGACTTTTGTCGTCATTATCGGCCTTGGCACGCTTGTTGTTTTTATATGGCACGGCATGGCACAGGGCTCGATATTGTTAACTCTTACTCTGCTGGCCGTTTCACTGATCCGGATGATGCCATCCATGTCGCGCATCCAGTATAATTTAACCACAGTCAGGCATAATCTTCATGCGTTTAATAATATCTATGAAGATTTAAAAAATCTTTCTCCGGTTATAATAGAATCATCGGACAAAGAGCCTTTATGTTTTAAAGATAAAATTGAAATAAAGAATGTGGATTTTGCCTATGAGGGGGCTGAAGAGAATATATTTACTGATTTTTCTTTGACTATTCCGTTTGCGTCATCGGTAGCTTTCGTCGGAACTACAGGCTGCGGAAAAACTACATTAGTCGATATCATCCTGGGGCTGCTGAAACCGATCAAAGGAAAAATATTGGTGGATGGGCGCAGTATTGAAGAAAATCTGCCGTCCTGGCGGGAAAAGATAGGCTATGTGCCGCAGTTTATATTTTTGCTGGACTCAAGTATTGCGGAAAATGTTGCCTGGGGCGTCAATAGAGATAAAATAGATGAGCAGAAAATAAGGAAATGCCTTGAAAAAGCTCAAATACTGGATTTTGTCGAAAGTTTGCCGGACAAACTTAAAACCAATGTCGGTGAAAACGGAGTATGTCTTTCCGGGGGACAGCGGCAACGAATAGGCATAGCGCGCGCACTCTACCGCGATCCGGAAGTCCTGGTCCTGGATGAAGCTACCAGCGCTTTGGATAACGAAACCGAAAACGCTTTTGTGGAAGCGCTGGATTCATTAAGGGGCAAGTTGACAATAATAATGATAGCTCATAGATTGACAACGATTAAGAATTGTGATAAGATTATAAGAATGAATGAACAACGGTAACCAAAATGACATTTGATAAAAAGATATATGTAACCCAGCCGTCACTTCCTCCATTGGATGATTTTTCCCCGTATCTTAAAAAGATATGGAAAGAAAAGTGGCTTACCAATAACGGGAGATTTCATCAGGAGTTTGAAAAAGAGCTTGCCGATTATCTTGGAGTTAAATATGTCAGTTTATTTTGTAACGGCACTTGTGCGCTGCAAATCGGTTTGCAGGCTTTGCGCATTACTGGAGAAGTGATTACCACCCCGTTTACGTTTGCGGCCACGACGCATTCAATATACTGGAATTCCTGCACCCCCGTCTTTTGTGATATAGACCCGGTAACATTCAACCTCAACCCTGATAAGGTTGAGTCATTGATCACTCCCAAAACAACCGCGATTTTACCGGTTCATGTATTCGGCAATCCTTGTGATGTAGTTAAGCTTAAGACAATTGCCGACTTATACGGGTTAAAGCTTTTTTATGATGCCGCACATGCTTTTGGAGTGCGCAAATCAGGAGAATCGATTTTGAATTTCGGTGATCTGTCAATGCTTAGTTTTCATGCTACCAAAGTTTTTAATACTTTTGAAGGCGGGGCATTGGTAACAAATGACGAAACCATGAAAAAGCGGATTGATTTTTTGAAGAACTTTGGCTTTGCCGGGGAAACAACGGTTGTCGCGCCCGGTGTCAACGGCAAAATGGATGAGTTTCATTCCGCTTTAGGTTTATTACAGTTGAAGCATATTGACGCTGAAATTGAAAAAACGCAAAAAGTCGCACAACTGTATGAAAAAAAAATGCGGGGAATTCAGGGGATAAGTATTATGCGAAAAGCGTCTGACATAGACTATAATTATGCGTATTTCCCAATTCTGGTTGACAGTGAGAAGTATGGATTGTCTCGTGATGAACTTTATAATATTTTTAGAAGCAATGAAATCTATGCGAGGCGTTATTTTTATCCCCTGGTAAGTAATTTCCCTTGCTATAGGGATCTGTCTTCATCATCAATTGATAATCTGCCGGTGGCGACAAAAATTGCAGAGCAAATATTATGCCTGCCGATATATGCGGATTTGGAGACAAAAGACATAAACAGGATAATGGATATTATAAATAAGAAGGATTAAGCTGTATGAACATAAAAAGTATATTACGTAATACCAATGAAAAAATATAGAATTATAGTTTTTCCATGTGGAAGTGAGATTGGCCTTGAGATTTATCGTTCATTAAAATATTCGGCTCATATTGAATTAATAGGAGCAAACAGCATTAATGACCACGGCAAGTTTGTGTATGATAATTACATAGACAATGTACCTTTTGTCGATGCGGCTGATTTTATTGATAAAATTTCTGAGCTTGTAAGAAAACTAAAAATAGACGCTATTTTCCCGGCAATGGACAAAGTCCTTTGGAAATTAAAAAGTAATGAAAATAGAATTGGATGCAAAGTAATATCATCTCCATTAAAAACCGCAGAAATTTGTTTGTCGAAGAAAAAAACCTATAGTTTTCTTAAGGATGAAATAAAAGTTCCGGCAGTTTATAGAGACTTAAATCATATTATTAAGTTTCCTGTTTTTGTGAAACCCGATATCGGATACGGCAGCCGCAATGTTTTTCAAGCGGAAAACAAAGCTGAATTAGATAGTTTTTTTACTAATAAAAGAAATCTTAATGATTATGTTATTTCTGAATATTTAACCGGCGATGAATATACTATAGACTGTTTTACCGACAAAAATGGTGTATTGCGTTTTGCCGGGGCAAGAATTAGAAAACGAATATTAAATGGTATTAGTGTGAATACCAAACCCGTCGCGGACAATAGTGAGTATAAGGCCATTGCTGAAAAAATAAACCGTAAACTAAAATTCAGGGGAGCTTGGTTTTTTCAATTGAAACGAGATCATAATAACGAATTAACTCTTCTTGAAATAGCTTCCCGGCCAGGAGGGGCTTCGGCGTTATACAGAGCGAAAGGAATTAACTTTGCGTTACTTAGTATCTATGATGCATTTGATCACAATGTAGAGATCTTAGAAAACGACTTTTCAATAGAACTAGATAGAGCGTTAGACAATAAATACATAATAGATATCGAATACAAGACAATCTATGTTGATTTTGATGACTGCCTGGTGATAAATGGGGAAATAAATTATGAACTTGTTTCATTTTTATACAAAGCAATCAATAATAATAAAGAAGTGATATTATTATCCAAACATAGCGGCAACTTGAAACATGAATTAAAAAAATACCGTTTAGATAAAATTTTTGACCAAATAATACATATCAGCAAAAATGACAATAAGTATGAATATATCAGTTCTTTATCTGCCATTTTTATTGATGACTCATTTTCAGAAAGAAAGGAGGTAAAGATAAAAAAATCAATTATTACTTTTGATACAGAAGCTATTCCAATGTTAATTCAAAACTTATAATGTGCTCTAACAATGATATATAATTTCACAGTAGGTCCGGTTGCCATGGAGGAATAAATCTTAAAAATTGTTTCCGGGTAAATACCTTATTTGAGCATTGAAGAATTTTCAAAAAGAGGTGTATCTTGTCCTCTTTTAATTACTTCAATAAAATAGGGCTTGTTGTTTCCGGGTTTATTAAATACAATTTATATTTTAGGAATTTTTAAAAGTCAATGTTAAAATTATATATTTCCCATACACACAAGGAACTAGTTCAACTTTAATAAACAATACGCTAAAAACACTTAGAGGATAAATCGTATATATTCATAAAAACCATTTGGCAATAACAAAGTTTTTAAGAATAATTAAGGAAGAAAGGAGCGTAAGTGACTGATTAGATTCCGGGTTTTGTGTTTTTTTAGTAACTTTATTTAATTCAGCCCCTGGTTAAAAAGGAACATTACAAATCATGCTAAAAATTTTTTTAAATAACATATTCTTTGGGAATATAATCAGAATTATTGATGCATTTATCCCTAAAAAAAATAATTACTGGGGTTTTTCTGTTCATCATATAAAATCACACCAATTTATTGAGAATGCGCGAGCTGTTTTTGAAGAAGTTAAAAAAGACAGGGAAATAAAAAAAATTCTTTTTACGCGTGATGATTTTATCGATTTTGATATAGAAGATGCACAAAACCTTGAAATAATAAAGTTAGTAACCCCAAGAGGCTTATTGCTTTTTATGCAATGTAAAGTACTTTTTGTTACTCATTCTTTATCAATGGATTATTCATTTAGATACGGCAAATCCAATTTTTCCGTGATAAAACTCGACCTGAATAAGCGGTGTTTAGTTAATCTATGGCATGGCATCCCACTAAAACGGCTATATGGAGCTGCAAGCAATGAAGTCGCAAGACATTTGGACAGAGTAAAATACAGGCATTATGAAAGGAAAAAGTATAGAGGGCTAATATGTTCCTCTGATGTTGACAGTTATGCGATGACCACAATTTTTCAGCCCATTAAATATAAAAATGTCTGGATAACAGGACTCCCTCGTAATGATTACTTATTAATTAAAGATGAAAATCTTCCTTTTTATCTTCAAAAACAGATCAGCATTATAAAACAGATCAAAAATGGCAGGAAGTTAATTATATACGCACCAACATATAGACAAACTAATGTTGTAACTGATTCAGAGTATTATCAATTTTCCCATCAAGAAATTGATAAACTTAAAGGATTACTTAAAAAGCATAATGCAATTTTGGGGTTCAGAATGCATTATTTCAGAAATAATCAAACTCTTTTTAATATGGAATCTTACGTTGATAATGAATTAATCTTTACAATGGGGCATGAAATTATACCTGATATTGCACCAGTTATACGGGAAGCTGATGTGATTATTTCTGACTATTCAAGTGTTTTTATTGATGCTCTTTATGTCAACAAACCAGTATTTGCCTTTACGTATGATTTTGATCATTATAAAACCAGACAAGAGGGCTTCTTGTATAACTTCCATGCAATCTTTCCTGGAACTATGACTGATGAATTTTCTAAGCTTTTAGACCATATAAATTTTGAACTTACTAACCCCAGTCAAATATTTACCGACAAATATAAATTTTCAAAAAGTTTTTTCTACAATTATAATGATGTTAATAATTCTAGTCGAGTCGTTAAAATGGTAAAGCAAGAATTGGAAACCAAAATCCGCAATTCTTGTAAAAAAATAATCAAATTTTAAAAAATCAGGCAGATTTTTTCACGATTTCAAATGGAGTTAGAAAAAAATGGATAAACCATTAGTTTCAATTTGTTGTCAAACATACAACCACAAAAATTTCATATCGCAGGCATTAGAGAGTTTTCTAATGCAAAAAGCAGATTTTGAATTTGAAATTTTATTGCGGGATGATGCATCAACTGACGGAACTACCGAAATAGTGAGAAAATACTCTCAAAAATATTCAAGTATGATTTCTCCATTAATTTATTCTGAAAATCAATCACAAAAAGGTATAAGTCCATTTTGGGATAATGTAAAAAGAGCGAAAGGGAAATACATTGCCATTTGCGAGGGGGATGACTATTGGACTGATCCGTATAAGCTGCAGAAACAGGTTGATTTCTTAGAGAATAATGATGAATATGTCATAACTTATCACAATTCGACTGTTGTGGATGAAAATGGTAATTTGATTGCGGAGACAAAACTGAATAATCCCAGAGACTATACTGCTGAAGAAATGATTTGCACTGACGCCTTTATTTTGACGAATACAGTTGTATTCCGTAATATCAATACTAAGTCTCCTCCTTCATTTGGTCCGGTAAAAAATGGGGATACGGGGCTTTGGCACTTACTGGGAAAATATGGGGCATGTAAATATCTTAATGACATTAAGCCGGCAGCATATCGGGTTCATGTCGGAGGAGTCTGGAGTTGTATTGGCAGAGAAAAAGCAATTGATGAATTAGTTAAAACACGAATTGCAATTTACAATAGTTTAGACAGGGTAAGTTTATATCGCAAAAAGCTTTATGATGCAATAACGTCAACAATTCTATATGGTTTCAGGGATGCTGTTTTTTCCGGTAATATTGTTTTGTGCGGCAAAATATTCTCTATAATGAAAAATCATAAAATCACTATGTTCCGGGTTCTTAAGTTATTTTTATCTAAAGTCTTTACTAAAATAAAAAGGGTATTTGTCAAGCTGACAGGCTGAGCATGGCCTCCTCCGTTGAGACCAGGCTGCCGTTTGTCGATTATAAACTTGCCGAATTAGCCGTGGGACTAAGGTACAGCCGTAAAGACTATGATTCACCCCCGAAAACCTGGCTTAAGAAAGCAGTAAAAGATATTTTACCGGAACGGGTTATCAAACGCAGAAAGACAGGTTTTTCTCCTCCTGTAAAAAAATGGACGAAATTAATTTTTGAAAAATATGGAAATATGCTTAAAGACGGAGTATTGGTTGAAACAGGGATTTTATCGGCAAAAGGAGCGGCTGTGCTGGCTAAAGGGTATTTCCCGAAAAATGCGGTTGCGCCTCTAAGCTATAAAGCATTGGTTTTGGAACTATGGTACAGAAAAATAAAAGA
>JBAYCO010000141.1:0-8859 GCA_041668685.1 Victivallaceae bacterium
AAGGTCGGGCCTTTTAAACTCGTTACCTGCAAGGATATGGAATTTAAGGTGGTCAAAATAAACAACATTCAGAATGATATGGCCAGCTTTGAAGTTGAGGTTAAGGGCAGTATAAAGAATATCCGCCTCAGATACGATAATATAAAAACTTTTGAAAAAATATAAAACGGAAAAGAATAATGTTTGAACCGGTAAACAATCATCCGGAATTTTCCGGGATGGAGGAGAAAGTCCTTAAATTCTGGGAAGATGAGCAATGCTTTAAGAAATCCCTGGACAGCCGTAAAGGCTGTGAAGAATTTGTTTTTTATGACGGCCCGCCCTTTGCCACGGGGCTGCCGCATTACGGACATCTGCTGGCAGGCACCATCAAGGATGTCGTACCCCGTTACCAGACGATGCGCGGTAAATATGTCGAGCGGGTTTTCGGCTGGGACTGCCACGGTCTGCCGGTTGAAAACGAAATGGAAAAAGAACTTGACCTGCGTGACAAAAAAGAAATCGAGGAATACGGAATTGATAAATTCAACGAAGCCTGCCGCAGTATAGTTTTGCGTTATACCTCGGAGTGGGAGGAAACCGTCAAACGCATGGGGCGCTGGGTTGATTTTGAGAACGGCTACCGCACTATGGATCTGGATTATATGGAATCCATCTGGTGGGTATTCAAACAGCTTTGGGACAAGGGCCTTATTTATGAAGGCCATAAAATTCTGCCCTATTGCGCGCGCTGCGCGACTCCGCTTTCCAATTTTGAGGCCAATCAGGGATATGCCGACGTTACCGATCCGGCGATCACTATCCGTTTTAAAGCTCCGGACGAGGAAAATACCTATTATCTGGCATGGACGACGACTCCCTGGACATTGCCGTCAAATCTCGGACTTGCCGCGGGGCTGGAAATCGACTATGTGAAGATCAAGGACGGAGATGATTTTTATATCCTGGCGGAAGCCCGTCTCGGCGCTTATTACAAAGAAGACGAAATGCCGGAAATACTCAGCCGCTTCAAGGGCTCTGAACTCGAACATAAAAAATATGAACCATTGTTCCCTTATTTCAGGGAGCTGGCCTCCGAAGGCGCTTTCCAAATCATTCTTGCCGATTATGTCAGCACCGGTGATGGTACGGGTATAGTCCACACCGCGCCCGGTTTCGGCGAGGAAGACCATCTTGCCTGTAAAGCCTACAATATGCCGGAAGTCTGTCCGATTGACGAACATTGTTGTTTTACCTCGGAAGTTCCGGATTATGCCGGACGCGCGGTCAAAGACTGCGATAAAGACATAATGCAGCGTCTTAAGGAAGAAGGCAAGTTGGTTCATCGCGGTTCCATAACCCATAGTTATCCGCATTGCTGGCGTGATGACAGTCCGCTGATCTACCGCGCGATTTCCACCTGGTTTGTCGATATCGGCAAGGTCAAGGACAAAATGATCGCCGCCAACCGGGAAATCAACTGGGTTCCTGATCACCTCAAGGACGGACGTTTCGGAAAATGGCTGGAAAATGCCCGTGACTGGGCGATCAGCCGCAACCGTTACTGGGGAGCTCCGCTGCCGGTATGGCGCAATGAGGAAGGCGAAGTAATCTGTATCGGTTCGGTCGCGGAACTTGAAAAGCTTACCGGGGTCAAGGTTGACGACATCCACAAGCATTTCGTCGATAATCTGGAAATACCTTCCCCGACCGGCAAATCACCGCTGCGCCGGGTGGATGAGGTGCTTGACTGCTGGTTTGAAAGCGGTTCGATGCCTTATGCCCAGCAGCATTACCCGTTTGAGAACAAGGAACGTTTCGAGCAGAATTTCCCGGCCGATTTCATTGCCGAGGGACTTGACCAGACCCGCGGCTGGTTCTATACGCTGGTGGTGCTGGGAGCGGCGCTTTTTGATAAACCGCCTTTCTCGAACGTGATTGTTAACGGCCTGATCCTTGCCGACGACGGCCAGAAAATGTCCAAACGCAAGAAAAATTATCCTGATCCGAAATACGTTATCGATACTTACGGGGCCGATGCCGTACGGCTGTTCATGCTCGGTTCGCAGGTTGTCCGGGCGGAAGACCTGAAATTTACCGAAAACGGCATCAAGGAAATCCTGCGCGGGGTGATGATCCCGATGTGGAACGCCTATAGTTTCTTTGTGACTTACGCCAATGTGGATAAATGGGAGCCGAAACGCGGTTCGAAAGGTCCGGTTTCTCCAAGTAATCCTCTGGACAGTTGGATATTGAGCTCATTGGCCCAGATGGTTGAGGAAATCCAGGATGAAATGGATAACTACAATCTCCAGAAGGCCGCCAACCGCTTTGAGAAATTCGTCGAGGACCTGACCAACTGGTATATTCGCCGCAGCCGCCGCCGTTTCTGGCGCAGCGAGAACGATACGGACAAGGATGAAGCTTATGAAACGTTGTATTATGTGCTTCTGACCTTCGCTAAAACCGCGGCGCCCTTTATTCCGTTTATCACGGAGACGATCTACCGCAATCTGCGTACCGCCGATATGCCGGAATCCGTACACCTCTGCGATTATCCTGAAATCGACCGGAATCGCCGCGACGTTTACCTTGAAACCCAGATGGAAAGCACGATGACCGCGGTTTCCCTCGGCCGCCACCTGCGGGCTCAACACCAGATGAAGGTGCGGCAGCCGCTGGCAAAAGCCGTGATCGTTATAAACGATGAAAAAATACGCGCGATGCTGGAGGAAACTTCCGCCATTATCGCCGAAGAACTCAATGTCAAAACCGTTGAGTTCAGCGCTGATGAGGATGAGGTCGTCCACCGTTCGGCCAAGCCGAATTTCAAAGCGCTTGGGCCGAAACTGGGTCGTTTTATGAAGGAAGCCGCCGGACAGGTCGGGAAATTTACTTCCGCTGATATAAGCCGCCTGGAAAAAGGCGGCAGCGCCGTTCTGACCTTCAGCGACGGTTCCAAGCTTGAAATAGGGGCGGACGACCTGATGATCCAGCGTCAGGAAAAAGAAGGAATGACGGTTGCCAACGAAGGCGATGTAACTATTGCGCTGGATACCCAGCTCAGCCGTGAACTTGAAGAAGAAGGGTTTGCCCGCGAATTCGTCAGCCGGGTCCAGAACCTGCGCAAGGAAATGGATTTTGAAGTTTCCGACCGTATAATCGTGAAATATTCACTGGATAGTGATTTCAAGGACGCGCTGGTTAATTTCAGTGACTATATCTGCAATGAAGTGCTTGCCGTTCAATTGGGAGAACAGGCGAATTTGACCAACGGCGTCGAATGTGAGATTAATCAACTGAAATGCCTGATAAAAATAAAAAAATCGTAACACTTAACACGTAGCACGCAGCACGTATAACGGAGTTATAATGAGAGTACTTTCAGGGATACAGCCTTCGGGCGTACCGCATATCGGAAATTATTTCGGGATGATGCGCCCGGCAGTGGAACTGCAGGAAAAAGGCGAAGCTTTTTTATTCATAGCCGATTACCATTCGCTGACGACTCAGCCCGATCCTGAATATCTGCGGGAACAGGTAAATGGCGTCGCCTTGGATTTTCTTGCTTGCGGCCTCAATCCGGAGAAAACCGTATTTTTCCGGCAGTCCGATGTCCCGCAGGTAACTGAACTTACCTGGATACTTAGTACCATTACCACGGTCGGCGTGCTTGAGCGCGCCCACAGTTATAAAGACAAACTGGCTAAAGGTTTTGTGCCGAATAACGGACTGTTTACTTATCCGGTGCTGATGGCTTCAGATATCCTGATTTACCAGTCAACCCTGGTGCCGGTGGGCAAAGACCAGAAACAGCATCTTGAGATAACCCGCGACCTCGCCATAAAGTTCAATAATATTTACGGGGATATTTTTACCATACCCGAAGAAAGCATTCGTGAAAGCGTCGCTGTTGTTCCGGGCATTGACGGGCAGAAAATGTCTAAAAGCTATGATAACGCGATTCCGATATTCGGCGGCAAAAAAGCCACCCGCAAACTGATAATGAGTATTGTTACCGACTGTAAAGGCCTTGAAGAACCGAAAGACCCGGATACCTGTAATGTCGTTGCCCTGTTCAAACTGTTTGCCGACGAAAAGCAGCTTAAAGCCATGAAAGACAACTACCGGGCCGGCAATTACGGTTACGGACACGCCAAACAGGAATTGTTCGAAACCATGTGGGAGTATTTCGAACCGATGCGTAAACGCCGTGAAGAGCTTGCCGACAACCTTGATTATGTTTGGGATATCCTGAAAAAAGGCGGACAAACCGCCGCCGCTGAAGCCGAAAAGACTATGGTAAAAGTAAGAAAGGCCGTAGGGCTGCGCTAACTTGATGGTATAGAAATTTATTATTTTAACCACTTATCCACACTGATAAAACACTAATTAAGAAAGTTATTCTTTGCGGCAAAGCCGCAAAAAATCAGTGTCAAATTAGTGAAGATTAGTGGTTTTAAAAGTCCCGGCGGAGCCGGTTAAATTCTTATTTTTTAGTAATTACGCCCTGTTTGACGGCGCGGGTAACCGCGGCGCTTTTGCTGTGTTTCTGGGCTTTCCTGATGAATTTCACCCAGACCAGATAACCTGCGTAAAGGATTCCGGCGACAATTACGGCAATTATGATCTTTTTCAGGATCTGCCCCATCCGCATGAAAAAACCTTTTATAAAACCCATCGTTTACCTCCGGTAAAAAAAGAATATTGTTACAACGTTCAACTTAGTATACTGGAAAAGTAAACGAAATGCAACTCCGGCAGCAGATAAAAAAACAAACCAACTGGAAAACAAGAGAGAACGGTGATAATTTATCGGGCCGGAAAAAGTTTGATATATGCATACATTAGATTTTATAGTTTTTTATACATACCTGGCGGCTGTACTTACGGTGGGAATGCTGAAATTCCGCCGGAAACAGTCGGAAAAGGAATTTTTTCTTGCCGGACGTTCGTTCGGCTGGTTTCCATTGGGCATTTCAATAATGGTAACTATGCTGACGGCGGTCAATTTTGCGGCCTTCCCTGCCGAAATATTCCAGAACGGCTGTTATGTCCTGATCTCGCTGCCGATATTCCTCGTTGTCATACTGCCGATAAGCAAAATATTCATACCGTTTTTCAGAAGGCGCAGCAAGGATAGCGCCTATGCTTTTCTCGAAGATGTTTTTGACCTGAAAACGCGTTGCCTGGCAAGTATCCTGTTTATGTTCTGGCGGCTTGTCTGGATGGCTGTGGCTTTGTATGCTTCGGCGCGAATCCTTGCGGCAGTTACCGGCTGCAGCTTGTGGCTGCTGATACTTCTGGGCGGAGCGGTGACTGTTATGTATACTTCATTGGGCGGTTTACGGGCGGTTATCTGGACGGACGTCGCGCAGTTCTTTGTGCTCATGGGAGGGATATTCGTTGCCCTGATTCTGGTTTCGGCAACTACGAAAGACGGTTTTACCGGTATTTTTCTGCATGCTTTTGAGCATAATGTTTTCAGGCCGGCGGCGCCTTATGATCCGGCGTTCTTTTCATTTGATCCGACGATAAGGACAACTTTCTGGAGCGGCGCTTTAGGTTCGCTGGTTGCTTTTCTGGCGCGTTACGGCGCGGACCAGATGGTTATTCAGCGTTATCTGGCGGCGAAATCCCTGCCGGCGGCACGGAAAGGTTTTGTGTTCAATGTAATCTGCGCGTTTTCCATTCTGCTGTTATTGGTGATATTCGGAATGGCGATGCATTCCTATGCCGTGCACACCGATATTATGGGAAAATATTCCAAGCCCCTGCAATATATGGCGGCTCTGATAAAATCCCTGCCTTACGGGGCGGCCGGATTGCTGGCGGCGGCTTTGCTGGCGGCAACCATGTCCAGTGTTGACTCCGGGGTAAACGCCTGTTCAATGAGTTGGACAAAAGACTTTTATCACCGTTTTTTCACCAAGAGTGAAGTTGATAAAGTTCACCATATCCGTTACAGTGTATATTTTTCAGTAATCATCGGGGCGCTTATAATTGTTCTGGCTGAATCGTTTATTATTATTTTCGGTCATCATCACAGTATTTTCGTAATATTCAACAAGGTGATAAATGCCCTGGGCAGTCCGCTTCTGGCGCTGGTTATCCTGGGGATGCTCAAACGCCGTCCGGGCGCCAACAGCGTTTTCTGGGGCGGGATAGGCGGAACGATTTTCAGCGTTTGTACTTCTTTATTCGTTCATAACCTGGCGCTGCACTATTACGCCGTGGCAAATCTGGCGGCGACTTTCGCGTTCGTATATATACTGGATTTCTTTCGAGGCAAAAAGAACCGGCCCGCCTGATTACTTTCCGACGGTATATTTTACGGTAACGACAATCTTAATCGCTTTTTCCATTGAATCTTTGTTGTATACTCCGTAATCGGAGGTTTCCGTGGAGAGCGGTGCGGTAATTTGAATAACTCCCTGTTGAGCCCAGACTACTTTGCCTATTTCACTGCCGCTGTTGCCGGCGATGGTTTCGGCCCTGAGCCGGGCGTTTTGCGTTGCCGTCGCCAGCAGTTCGATTTTATATTTTTCCAGGTCGGAAATAAAGTATTGCGGAGAATTTATATCGATGTTAATGTCTTGAGCCAGCAACGAATTAAGTTCTCTGTATTTTTGACAGAGGAGGTCTACATTGGTCGATTTTACCGTGACGCCTTGCTGCTGGACATAATAAAGTACTTCGTTCGTATCCCTGCCTTTGTCCTTTTTATTGATCTCTGAAGTGTATATCTTATGCAGCGTGATTTCATCATCTTTAAAACCGTACTCCTTGAGTCTTTTAATAGCGGTCTGCATCGAGCTGTTCAGGCGCATATAGCATTTTGCGGCGCTGATTTTGCTTTTTTCGGTGATCAGGAAGCTGAAAAATCCCACGTCCGATTTAACTATTTTTTGAGAGACGCCCTTTACGCACAGCAGCTTATCTTTTTCAAGCTTGATAAAGAAACGGGAAAGAGTACAGGCTGAAATTATCAAAGCGGCGGCGATAATAAGAGCCAGAACGATGACATGGCGCAGTCCGAAATTTTTCTGCATGGCGACCTCCTTGGGGTTCGATGACGGCTGTTATATGAGCAAGTCCGGTTTTTTACATGGAAATATACAGCTATGTTACGGATTGGCAAAGGCTGGAAAAAAGAAAATCGGATTTTATGACGATTTACGTTACATTTGCTTTTTCAGGAAATCGATCAGGCGTTGGATCTGTGTTTCGGTACCGACGGTGATCCTGACGTATTTGCCGGTGGCTTCGCCCGGAAAATAGCGGACGATGATATTTTCTTTGCGCAGAGCTTTGAACAGCTTTTCGCCGTCGCCGTCAGGCGGGGCGGCAAAAATGAAATTGCTTTGGGAATCGACTACTCTGAAACCCATTTTTTTAAGCTCATTGCAGAGGCGGTTCCGGGAAGCGATTATTTTAGCGGCGGTTTCCCGCAAATATGATTGATCACGGATAGCGGCTTCGGCTAAAAACTGGGTCAGCATGTTTACGTTATACGAATCCTTGACTTTCATCATGCCGTTGATCAATTCGGGTGAGGCGATGGCGAAACCCAGCCTTAAACCGGCCAGCGAATAACTTTTTGAGACTGTCCGGCTGACGATTACATTCGGGAATTCCCGGACGAAATCGAGGCAGTTATCGGCGGAAAAATCAGCGTATGCTTCATCGATAAAGACAATACCGTCAAATTCAGCGCATATTTTACGCATTTCATTGATCGCGACGCAGTTGCTGGTGGGGGCGTTGGGCCGGGTGATGATCAGCAGATTGGCCGGAGCCGCTTTTTCCAGCAGATAATCGGTGTCTACTGAGAAATTTTCAGTCAAAGGAATTTCCGTATATTCGCATCCCTGCAGTCCGGCAAGAACCGGATACAGCGAGTAAGTCGGGTAAAGAAACGCCGCCGAACGCTGTTTGTCGGTAAACGCCCGGAAAGCAATAGTCAGCATATCGTCGGAACCGTTTGCGGCGATGATGTTTTCGCGTTTATAGCCGTAAATTTCGGCGATGGCGTCGCGAAGTTTATCCGCGGCCGGGTCGGGATAAAGGCGCAAGCGTTCCCCGTCGATTTTTTTGAGTCCTTCCAGTACGGCGGGGCAGGGCGGATACGGATTTTCATTGGTATTGAGTTTCAACAAATCCGGTATCTTGGGCTGTTCGCCCGGAGTATAGCCGTCCATCGCATCGATTTCCGGCCTGAAATATGATTTATATGCTTTCATTTTTATTAATATTTAATTCTGACAGAATCATTTTTGACAGAATCATTTTTTTGATTATTTTATTTTTCGTCTTACGTCCTACGGTTTACGTCCCACATTCTTACTTTTCATTCTCAAATCTGATCGAAGCGCTTCTGCCGTGCGCGTCCAAGCCTTCCATTTCCGCGAATTTGACGGCGGTTTTAAGTTCCTGTCGCAGGGCGCTTTTCTGGTAATTGAGAATACTCATGCGGCGGAAAAATCCTTCAACCGTCAAGCCGCTGAAATATCTGCCGCTTCCGGCGGTCGGCAGGACGTGGCTGGGGCCGGCGCAAAAATCGCCGATTGGCTCCGGCGTCCATTGGCCGATGAATATGGCTCCGGCCGCTTTGACTTGTTTGGCGATGTTCCCGGCTTTGCGGCATTGTATTTCCAGATGTTCGGGGGCGTAGCGTCCGGCTATTTCGGCCGCCTGGGTCATGTCTTCCACTTGAATCAGGAAGGCGCCGTCGGCGAGGACTTTTTCAACGGTTTCCTGCCGGAGAAGTTCCTGCTTTTGTTTCAGGAGTTCCTTTTCGACCTCATCCATTAAATCCCTGTCCGTGGACAAAAGCACCGCTTGTTCAAAACCGCTGCCGTGTTCCGCCTGGGACAGCAT
>JBAYCO010000142.1:0-8763 GCA_041668685.1 Victivallaceae bacterium
AGTTCCGAGGTAGGCAAAAATCGGCGCGTAGCCGTCATGATTTTTGTAAGTCCAGGAAACCCCTTCCTTATTTGAGCCTGAATTGTCAAATGGCGACACGTCAATATCAAGCGGAATATATTTTCCGTGAGGAGTTTTTTCAAAACCGAATTCAGGAGCTTTTTTGACCAGTTCAACATTACCGGAACGGATTAAGACAAACAGTTCTTGAAGCAAGGCAAGTTCATCAATACGCTGGCGCAAAGTTTCCTCTGATGGAACGGCATTCAATTTCAGGCAATCCCGGAAAAACGAATCTTTGTGGAATGGAGTAACATCGGCATAATCATTTCTGCCAAGCGCAAACAATCCGGCAACGGTTTTAATGATGCCGCTGTGCTTGATTTTCCCGGTTTTGATTTTTGATGTCTGCATTGAATCTGCCTGATTTAAGCTTTTCAGACTGTTGAACAGTCCGCCGATTAAAGAAATTCCGCCAATTGAATTGATTTCCTCGTTATAACCTGTTGGGTTAAGTTTCAATATTAAAGATATAGAAAACCTTAATATGACTTACTCAACAAGTTATCTCTAATTTTAATTAACTTTTATCCTGATTTTTTCACGGATTCAGGACCTTGAATTAATTTTAAATTTGCCAAAATTAACTTTTTTGCGCATCTAACAATTTTGACGCCGCTAATACGTTTTTTCTCAATTTACAATTTTATTTTTATGCGTTTACCTCCTGATTAAAAAAGGTCCGGCTAAAGTAATTATTTATGGGGATTTTTAGCAATTCAATACAGCACACACTCTGTAGAAGGCGGTGTCTCTCTGCTCAAGCGCCGCTTAAGCTACATTTAATTACAATTTTTAAGATTTCCTTATGATTGCCCGACTAAAAAACGCAAATATCCAGTTACCACATTATATAATAGGGGTAAACTGATCCATCATAATGTACGGCAATATCAAGCGGTCCCAAAATTACCCGACGATTCTCAGCGTGTCCATCAATGAACGACAGGTTAATGGAATTCTGATGACGGTATTTTATACGGAGTTCATCATTATTATAGTCAATTTGAGTGTATTTGTTTATCATACAGGAGTAGCCGTATTTTCCGTCAAGCATATATAGAGAGGAACTTGGCCTGGGCAGATTTGACGCTTTAAAGCGCAAAAATGATGTATCGGTAGTGCTCATGCTTATATAGCTGCTGGTTATCCATGGTATTATATGACAATTGCATAGATAATTTGTATTAACAGCACCGTCCGGACTTCCTTCTGAAGGACACCAATGCATCCCCTTGTCTTTGTCCCTGTTTTTAAAAAGGCCATCGCTGTTTTTTTTGCCGACATAAGATGCCAGAAAATCATAAAAATATTTGCGAACTGTTCCGGAACGGTCATGAGCCGGCGCGTTATAGCCTTCATAATCAGATATATATATATGATTTGCAGATATCCATTGTTTTAACTGGCTCAGGCATTGTATCGATTTGGCCTTTTCCCTGGCCTGGTTCATGGCCGGCAGAAGCATTGACGCGAGGATCGCTATGATCGCTATCACTATTAGAAGCTCGATAAGTGTGAATTTGTGCAACTTCATTTTAAACTCCTTGACTAATCATTATTTTTGTGATAATACAGAAAAACATCTCCATAAACGGATTAAATATCCTGATTCACATTGTTTTTCCCCATTTTAGTATTGCCTCAGGAGATACCGTTGATGGTTCTTTTTCTATCTCGCTGTTTATTATCGACAGTAAAGTTCTTACCGCCATTCTGCCAATCTGTTCCGGCTGCAAATCGACCGAAGTGAGTATTGGCGTGAAATTTTTTGAGTAGCCCAGATAATCGATAGCGCCTATTCCAATATTTTTACACGGCAAAATACCTTTGTCTTGGAGGACTTCCACGCAGAATCTGGCATGGGATGCCGAGGCGGTTATGATTGCGATGTGATCACCTTTATGAAATTTTTCGAGATGGGAAAGAAGTTTGTCCGCTAATTTTTGTCTGGGATCAAGAGAAAAATCCTTGATGATGTAGAAGTCATTTGCGGAAATCGCCTTTTCTCTAACGAAATCATTAAATGCCTCCTGGCGTTCGCGAATATTCTGATCACTATCCGAAGCGCATAATATAAATTTACGGTACCCCAGTCGGCAGGCTGTATCGGTCAGAATATGTATTGCGCCTTTATTATCTGGGGCGACCGCGTCGATATTGATATTTTCCGGCCGTTGATTGACAATAACACCGCACTTACCGCTCGAATTCAAAACCCGGTCTATTATTTCCTCCGGCATGCGTTCGTCAAAAAGAAAACCATCGGCCATAGGCGCAAGACGTTCGAGCTCCAAGGCAATGCCGGAAAGGACATTTTTAGTATAAATGTTATCGAATAATTTGGAATTGAACAATCTGGAATTGTGAGGGATAATCAGATTCAGGTTTTGATTGCAGCATTCATCCTGAATACCGTAATTTACCTCATTAAAGTAATTGTTTGTCTCCGAATAAGGCGTTATTGAACGGATAATCGCAACGATATTGCCGCTTTTGGACGTTAGTTTTTTTTGATCTGATTTAACAAAATAGCCGCAACCGCGTTTGGGAACTATTCGTTTAGATTCCCGCATCTCTTTATACGCCCGGATAACAGTCTGATGACTTACCTGGTATTTGACTTTCAATTCGCTTACGGATGGAATTTTATCGCCGGGAAGCAGTTTCCCCTCATCTATAAGCAAGAGGATGTCATTACTTATCTTTTTGTATAATAGTTTATTATTCATGCTCTCGTGTTAAGGTTATCAGTTTGCAACTGGTAATATTATACATACATTACTGGTAATTGTCAATAGCTAAAATGCTTTTTAGTAAAAAAAATAAGGACAAGCGTAATGGCTCACTCTTTTCGCAGGTTTAAATAGTAGCTCAAGCGTCCCGCTTGAGTCATAAATGAATAAACGTTGCTGGATGAATGACACAACCGGGACGGTTGTGCTACTATCACGTAAAGCAAGCACATTCAGCCTCAGGAAAAGACTGAGCCATTACTTTGCTTATTTTTCGCCGGGATAATACACGGCGGTATCGCTTTCCTGACGGTGGGCGGGATCGGCTGGAGTTGCGCCTATCGGCCCCAGCCAGAGTATTCCGTCCGCTTCCCGGACATATTTCCCGGAAAATTCACGAGCCGCAAACCGGACGCTTTTTCCGTCAAGCGTCAGCTTGACTTCTTCAACGCCAACCATGCCGTAATGAGTTGAAGTCAACCGTATCTTCTTCGGGATTTCAGGTTTTTCCAATTTGATCGCCGGGTATTGGCGCCAGGTTTTATCGGGAACGGCATACTCGCTGCTGAAATTGATCATTATTTCCTGGGCTTTTTGAACAGTTCCGGTCGCATAAACGATTTCAATTTTCAAAACCGGTAATGACGGATGATCGCAACGCAGCGCCAATTCAAGCAGGACGCAGGGTGGCTGCTTTCCGGCAGCCAGGTCACGGAATTTCGCGGCCTGTTTTTCCGCCCAGTCCGGCAGCGATGCCTGATCGCCGGGATATCTGACCCGGTTCATGAACTTATGGTATCCGGAAGAAAAGGCTTCAAGTTCCTCCGCCAAAGACAGATATTTGGCCGGGGTTCCGGAACTTGACATTGTTGCCGCGGATTTCCAGAACAAGCGCAGGAAATCCCGGCAGAGTTTGATTGTTTCGAGCAGGTCCTGCCCTTGAGGCAATTTGCATTTTTCGAACATGCCGGGCAACGCGGGAAACATTTGTTCGAGCATCGCCGTTTTAGTTTCAAACTCCCGGATCCTTGCCGGCGCCGTACTGCGCGTGGAATGATCGGCCCGAAGCAGACTTCGGTTGCCATGGGCGGTAATGTGATGTTTTCCCAACGCGAGCAGGTCAGCAATGAAAGTTTCGTCCGGGACAATCCCGGTTATTGCAGTGAACGCTTCCGCAAGTTTTTGCGGCAATTTGCCCTCATCCGGCTCCTCACGCATTTTAACGAAAGCAGTAAGCGCCAATTCAGAAGCCGGAAGGAACCCGAAACTGTTTTCCCAGTCGGAATTGACAATTCCATCCATGCCGCGTTCCTCGCCGTAACGCATCCAGTCCCTGAAATTGAGATAACGGTCGAAAATATCCGGGAAAGGCAGGTTAGGCCAGACCGACGGAATTCCCCATACTTCCAACCCTTTGGCCTTGAGTTCACCGGTCAGATCGACGGGCGCAAAATTAAACGCTTCGACTTTCGGGGTATCCTTGAAATGATAATAGTACCAGTCGGCAATGATAATGTCCTTGTCAAGCAGATCGGCGGCGGCCGGGAAATAATACAGCATGTCTCCCCACATGACCATGCGCCGACCGAGCCGCCTGATGATTTGGTTCAGACGGTTGGCATGCGCGGCGAACATACCGGGGGCATCGAAATTTTCGATACCGTGTTCCCGTATGAAACGCTGCCCCATTGCGGGGCTCTCATCCAGCCCGGCGTGAAGATATTTGCCGGGAATCCTGTCTGTCCAGTCCCGGTACAGTTCTTCAAGGAGAGAATAAGTATCGTCCCGGCCGGCGACAACGGTGCCGAAAAGCTGTTCCGTGCCGTAACCTTCGTCGTATTTTTCGTAACCCGGCTTGGCGGTTATGTATTGACAATGCCCAAGCGAGGGAATAACCGGGATCAGTTCCGCTTCATGCCGCTTGCAAGCCTGAAAAACTTTGTCCATAAATTCCGGGCTATAGGCGTGTTTCCGCGCAATGGCCGGATGGGAAGCGAACCGACAGGCATCTTCCACGTAAAGCATACAGGAATTATAGCCGTTATCCAGAAGGCGTTCTATATTGGCAAGTAAATATTCATCACGTTCGATTTGCCTGGCAATATCAATGCTGAAACCAAAAATTTTCATTTTTTCCCTTTTCAATATCAATTTACGGTATCCTGAAAATTACGTTAAAATGCCCCCTGATAATGTTTTTACAACAGGTTTTGCTGATAATCATTCTAAAAACAGAGCGGCGGGGGTAATTTTGGTATTACAGGTTTTTGGTGATGATTTTGATAAGATCTTCTTTTTTATAGGGTTTGCCGATAAAATCGTCAAACTTGGCCTCTTTGTAGTGTTTTATCTCGTCCCGGAGCACATGCGCCGTCTGGGCAATGAATCTTATTTTTTTATCCGGGAATTTGACTCTCAGCCATTCTGCGCATTCAATACCGTCGGCATCCGGCAGGGCGATATCCATCAGCACGACGTCCGGGACAAATCCCTTGCCGCATATATTCTGCATTTGCGAGAATGATTCGGCTATTTTGTAATTCATGCCGGCTTCTTCAAATATTTCTTTCAAATACAGTATTGAAATATGGTTATCTTCAACAGCCAGCATGTTAAAGGATTTTTCCAGTTTTGTCGGTGTTGAAGGAGAAGTTTTTTTAGCGGTGTAGCTTGTTATCACCTTTACCGGAAATTCAAAAGATATTTTTGTACCTTCTCCAAGTTTGCTTTCAATGTTCAGCGAAGCACCCATTTTCTCCAGAATTCTCGAAGCTATCGTCAAGCCCAGTCCGGTACCGGCGTATTTACGGGTTGAAGACTGATCAACCTGGGTAAAAGGCTCTAAAACCTTTTCCTTCATGTCGTCCGGTATGCCTATGCCGGTGTCCCGTACCTCAACCATTAATTTGCCGCCCTTGAAATCAGTGTTTACCGTTATCCCTCCGGCATGTGTAAATTTGACCGAGTTGCCTATAAGGTTGAATAAAATCTGCTTGAACTGCCGTTTTGCGCCTTTCACAACGAAAGGCAGTTTGCCGTTCCTGCTTTTAAGCTCAATCTTTTTCCCTTTTGCTTTAAAAGCGAAAATCTCAATACTTTCCTCAATGACCTTTGCAGGATCAAACTCGTCCAGCAGCATATGGACTTTTCCCGCTTCAATGCTCGCCAGTTCCAGAATGTCGTTAATCAGTTCGTTAACGTTTTTTCCGCAGGAAGTAACTATATCGAGATATTCGATAAATTTATCACGCTCTTTGAATTCGGCATTTTTCAAGGCGCTTGCCATGATCCCGGAAAATCCGATAATTCCATTCAGGGGAGTCCTTATTTCATGCGACATGGTAGCCAGGAATTCGCTCTTTGTCCGCACTGCGTCGTTTGCCTTGTCCAAAGCGTCCTTCAAATCTTTTTCCGCCTTTTTACGTTCGGTAATATCCTCAAACGCTCCAAGTATTCTGACAATTTTTCCGTTTTTGCGGAATATTTTGCTTGACGTATGTATATCACGCGTTCTGCCTTTGGCGGTAACGATACCAAGTTCCAAATCAAATTCTTTGCCAAGCTTCAAGGCATCGTCAACCGCCTTCCTGATAAGCGGTCTTGATTCCGGCGTATAGAATTCTATGGCTCCGTCAAGCGTCGGGGTAAACTCTTTTGGACTGATTTCATGAATTCGGAAGTTTTGTTCGGTCCAGTAATGGGTGCCGTTTTCAAAGTTGATCGCCCAGCCGCCGACTCCGGATACGGCCTGAAGTTCATCAAGCAGGTTTCTTACCTCATTTAATTCCGCCCGGTCTTTTTCCTGTTTCGTAATGTCCGCCCCGTAGATGTTTACGTAGTCTTTATCTGCCGGGGCCAGGGTAAGCAGCATATGCGTATTTCCGTATTCCTCTTCAAAAGCTTCCCTTTTTCCTTTTTCCAGCACCCGTATGATGCGCCTTCTCCATTTTTCAGGGATGTCATGGTTTTCCGCCGTATCCCAGAATTCCAGCAGAGCGGAACTCGACAGATTTGAATAAATGACTTTCCCGTCTTTATCAATCCGTAAGACGGGGAACGGATCTTCATCGGGAAATTTGGAAATGTTGATGATATTTTCTTCCGCTTTTTTAGCGTCGCTTATGTCCTGCAACGCACCGCGGATTCCGGCAAGCTCCCCGTCATCATTATAAAACTTCTCACCGAATAACCGACACCATTTGGTATTTCCCTTCCTTGTTTGCAACTGCGCCTCGAATGAAATGGGAATATTTTTATCTATCTGCAAGCGTACCGCGTTTCTGGCAAGAGCTCGGAATTCAGGGAGAAAGAAACCGATAGTTTCCTCAAATTCCATAGGCGGCAGCTTGGGATCCATTTCCATGATATCATATATTCCCTTTGTCCAGACTATATTCCGGGTATTGCCGTCCATTTGCCAGCCGCCGACTTTCGCAATGTCGCTGACGTGATTAAGCAACGCTTCGTTCCGGGCTATTTCCTCCCGCGCCTTGTATTCCTCGGTCACATCCCTGAACACCAATATCACGCCGGTTATATTTTCATCTTTGTCTCGAATGGGAGCCCCGGAATCAGCTATCTGGTATTTTTTGCCGTCTTTCGCCAACAGCATCGTGTGGTTCGCAAGTCCTATAACGTGTCCCGTCTCCAACACTTTTTGGGCGGGGTTTTCCGCCGGCTTGAGAGTTTTTACGTTGATTATCTTGAAAACCTCATTTAAAGGCCTGCCTTGAGCTTCGGAAAAATTCCAGCCGGTAAGCTGTTCGGCTTCCGGGTTCATCATGGTTATCAGCGCTTCCGTGTCTGTGGCGATAACGCCGTCCCCGATGGAATTAAGGGTTATTTTGAGTTTTTCCTCATTGTCCTTGAGCTGCTGCTGAATTTTTTTATTTTTCGAGATGTCGGTAAAGGTGACTACTATTTGGCTCAATTGACCATAAGAGTTGAATTCAGGAAACGCATTTACCAGAACCCATATGAGATTGTTTGCGTCGCGTCTTACGCCGACGACATATTCCGTAAGCGGTTGGAGTGAACCTATAACCTGGTTAACAGGATATTTATCCACGGACATTCTGGAACCGTCCCACAAAGTAAGATACCAGTCCGGACCGATCGCTTCCCGGCCGGATAATTGCGCCTCCGACAGGCCAAGTATTTCAGAGGCGCGTGGATTGCTGAAAATTATACGGGTATCCGGAGTGTAAATTACGACTCCGGTTGACAGATTGTTGAGCAGTTCGCTGTAGCGTTTTTCCCTTTCACTCAACGCGTCCTCAGCCTTTATGCGGTCTTCCTTGTCCAGAAGCTGTGAGATTATAATCAAGGAGGCAATGGGAAATATGATGATTATCGGCAGACAGACCGCCCACAAAGTGTTCCATGCTATATTATGGGGAAGGATTCCCAATATCAGTAAAATCATTACGGCGTTAACGACCAGTCCGAAAAAATAAATAAACAACGGCTTGTTGGTTATAGGATATTTTTCCCTGAGATAGTAATATCCCACACCCAGAAGCGCGGAAACCAGGATTGTCGCGAGCCCGAACGTAACCCCCAGGCCGCCCAGGAAAATCCGGTATGCCCCCGCGATCAACACCGTTGTCGTTGCGGCCACCGGCCCACCCAGGAACCCGGATATGCTGATTATGATCGCACGGGCGTCGAAAATCAAACCTCCCGGCCTGGAATAAGCGGGAACAAGCATGACAACAATAGCAATCGCGCCGAATAAAAGTCCGTTAAGAAGCTGCCGGGTCAGCTGATGTTCACGCAAAAAACGGTAGAGACGGGTGTAAATGAAACCCATCACTATCAAAAGAGCCACATTAAACACGAAGTTTCCGAAATGCTCCATAGATATCCTTTCCCGACGGGGATAAGCTACAAAAAAACGCCTTAACGTTTAATGTTAATTTAATGTGAAAGACCTGAAATTACAAACGCTTTTTCTAAAAGAAAACCG